>DASXMK010000131.1:0-6746 GCA_036495705.1 Caulobacteraceae bacterium
CAGGCGGTCCTCGTTCTCCTCGGCGAACAGAGAGCAGGTGACATAGATCAGTCGCCCGCCGGACTTCACATACGGCCCGGCCGCCGCCAGCACGGCATCCTGCTCGACTATGCGCTGGGCCAGTTGCGCTGGCGCCAGCCGCCACTTGGCGTCGGGATGGCGACGCCACACCCCGCTGCCGGTGCACGGCGCGTCGGCGAACACCAGATCCATGCGCCCGAGAAGATCGGCCAGGGGGTCGGGACGAAACGGCGAGCGCACCTGCAGATTGCGCACTCCGGCCCGCTGCGCCCGGCGCTGGGTGTCGGCCAGGCGACGGCCGTCCAGATCGTAGGCGAATAGCTGGCCGGTGTTGTTCATGGCCGCGGCCAGGGCCAGGGTCTTGCCCCCGCCGCCGGCGCAGATGTCCAGGACCTGGCGGTGGGCGATGTCGCCGGCCAGGGCGGCGGCGATCTGCGAGCCCAGATCCTGGATCTCGAACCAGCCCTTGGCGAATTCCGGCAAGGCTTCCACCGGCGGCGCCCGCTCGCTGGCCGCCGGGGCCGCGATGCGGAGGGCGGTCTCCAGGACCCCGGTCGCCTGCGCGGCAAAAGGGGCCAGGGCCTTCAGCGCCCGGCCGGGATCGGTCTTGATGGTGTTGACGCGCAAGTCGATCGGCGCGCGGCCGGCCAGGGCGGAGCCCTCGGCGGCGACGTCCGGTCCGAAGGCCCGGGCCATGTGCGGCCCCAGCCAGTCGGGAAAATCCCCCCGCACCTCAGGCGGGGCGTCCTCCAGGGGGCGGGGGCAAGCCAGCCGCGCGGCCTCGGCCTCGCTCAGCGGTCCCGGGCCGTGGAGCTCGCCGGCGGCGGCGGTGAGGCGCTCAAGGTCCCAGCCCCACAGCAACCCGGCCACGGCGAGCACCGCGCCCCGGTGCGAGTCGTCACCGATACAAAAGGCGAGCGAGCGTCGTTGGCGCAGGGCGTCGAGCACCAGGCCGGAAACGCTCGCCCGGTCCTTGGCCCCGGCGTAACGGGCCCCCTCGCCCCAGGATTTCAGCGCCAGACGCGCCGGGCGGTGGCGCTCGGCCATGTCGTCCAGCACCGCGATCGCCGCCGCCAGCCGGCCTCCGTCTCTCATAGACTGATCCTCCCCCGATTTCGGGGGAGGGGGACCCGATCCTCCCCCGATTTCGGGGGAGGGGGACCACGAAGTGGTGGAGGGGGCGGCCCCCCTCCCGGCCTTCGGCCGTATTCCCCCCGCTGCGCAGGGGGAGATTGGTGGAGGGGGCGAGAGACAGAGCGCCGGCGCGCGGCTCTCGCCCCCCTCCCGGCTTCGCCGGCCCTCCCCCCGTTCAAACGTGGGGAGATCACTAGACCGCGCTCGGGTAGTTGGGAGCTTCGCGGGTGATCATCACATCGTGGACGTGGCTTTCCCTAAGGCCGGCGCCGGTGACGCGGATGAAGCGCGCGCGATGCTGAAAGCTGGCGATGTCCTGCGCCCCCAGATAGCCCATGGCGGCGCGAAGGCCGCCGACCAGTTGGTGGATCACCGGCCCGATGGGACCCTTGTACGGCGTCTGGCCCTCGATGCCCTCGGGCACCAGCTTGAGGGCGTCTTCGACCTCTTTCTGGAAGTAGCGGTCGGCCGAACCGCGGGCCATGGCCCCGAGCGAACCCATGCCGCGGTAGGATTTGTACGACCGGCCCTGGTACAGGAACACCTCGCCGGGCGCCTCGTCGGTGCCGGCGAACATCGAGCCCATCATCGCCGCCGAGGCCCCGGCGGCGATGGCCTTGGCCAGGTCGCCGGAAAACCGGATGCCGCCATCGGCGATCACCGGCGCGCCGGAGCCCTCGGCCGCGCGCACCGCCTCGGAAATGGCGGTGAACTGGGGCACGCCGACCCCGCTCACCACCCGCGTGGTGCAGATCGAGCCCGGTCCGATGCCGACCTTGATGGCGTCCGCCCCGGCCTCGATCAGGGCCCGCGCCCCGTCATAGGTGGCGACGTTGCCGGCCACGATCTGCACGCGGTTGGTCTCGCGCGCCAGGCGGCGGACCGCGGCGCTGACCTGGGCGGAATGGCCATGGGCGGTGTCGATGACCACCACGTCGACGCCGGCGTCGATCAGCGCCAGCGACCGCTCAAAGCCGGCATCGCCCACCGTCGAAGCGGCGCCCACCAGCAGCCGGCCCCGGGAGTCCTTGGCCGCCAGGGGATGAGCTTCGGCCTTCTCCATGTCCTTGACGGTGATCAGACCAACGGCGCGATAGTCCTCGTCGACCACGATCAGGCGTTCGATCTTGTGCTGGCGCAGCAGCGCCCGGGCCTCGTCCTGGCTGACCCCTTCCTTCACCGTGACCAGGCCGTCATGGGTCATGAGCTGGGCCGCGGTGACTTTTTCCGAGCGCTCGAAGCGCATGTCGCGGTTGGTGAGAATGCCCGCCAGCCGGCCGCTGCCTCGTTCCACCACCGGGAAGCCGGAGATGTGGCGCGCAGCCTTGATGCGCATGATCTCGCCGAGCGTCGTGTCCGGATGGATGGTGAGCGGATTGATCACCATGCCGCTTTCATAGCGCTTCACCTCGCGCACCTGATCGGCCTGTTCCTCCACTGTGAAGTTGCGGTGCAGGACCCCAAGCCCCCCGGCCTGGGCCATGGCGATGGCCAGCCGGCTGTCGGTGACGGTGTCCATGGCCGCGCTGATCAGAGGAATATTAAGGCCGATCTCGCGCGTCAGCCGGGTGGCCGTATCGACCTGGGTGGGCATCACCTCGGACTGACCGGGTTCAAGCAAAACATCGTCGAAGGCAAGACCTTCGCGAATCTCCATTAGACTCTCCGTTTTGCGGGCCGGCTATAGACGCGCGGGGGGCCAGTGGGAAGAGGCGCCGCCTAGCCCCCTTCCGCGCCTCGCGTTTCCGGCTAATCTCGCCTTTCAGAGCCGGCGGCCAACGGGTGGCGAACTTTTCAATGAACGACGAACCGGGGCGCCGCGCCGCCCAGACCCCGCGCGCCACCCCGCCGCGGCCGCCGATCGCCTTCCGGGTTGGGGTGGTCGGTCACCGCCCCGATCGCCTGCCGGCCGGAGACGAAGGCCTGGCGGCGGTTCGCGCCCGCATCGCCGAGGTGCTGGAGGCCCTGTCGCAAGCGATCAAGCGTTTCGCCGCCGGCCCGGGCGCCCGGCTCTACGCCGCTGGCGTGGAACCGATCCTGACCGCCAACTCGCCGCTGGCCGAGGGCGCCGATCGCATCTTCGCCGAAGAAGCCCTCCGCCTCGGTTACCGGCTCACCTGCGTCATGCCGTTCCCAATCGGCGAGTTCGAGCAGGATTTCTCCGGACCCATGTCGTACGAAGCCGATTCACTGGAGCGGTTTCGCCGCATTCTCGAGGGGGCTGAAACCGCCGGCGTCCTCACCCGATTCGAACTGAACGGCCGCCGCGAGCGGGACAGCGAAGCCTATGAGGCGGCCGGCCGGGTGGTGCTCAACCAGTCCGACTTGCTGGTGGTGATCTGGGACGGCGGGGCCTCGGCTGGCGCGGGCGGCACGGTCGACACCCTGCGCGAAGCGATCTCCTTCAACGTCCCGACCCTGTGGATCGATTCGCGGGCGCCCCACGGGTGGAAGATCATGCGTTCGGCCGAGGACCTCGAGTGCCTGGGCGGCGAGGGGCCCTGCCCGGCCGCGCCGGCGGAATCGGCGGACGACCTCGAAACCGTGATTGACGAGTTGGTGACCTCCGAACTCGCCCTGGAGGGGGTCGACCTGGCCCCGGGGGAGCATGCCGCCCCGGCCCACCTGAAGGAGTATCAGGCCGAGACGCGGCCACCGCTCAATCTGGCCATCGTATGGAAGCTGTTTCGCGATTTCATGGACGTTGGCCGGGTGCGGCCGCCAACCATCCACGTGGCCCCGTTCGAAAGGCAGATCCGCTCCGCCTGGCCGGTCATTGGCGATCCCGAGCCGGCGGCCGCCGACACGCCGCCGGCGGCTTCCTGGATCAACGCCCGCCTGCGCGGCCACTACGCCTGGTCGGACAAACTGGCCGACATCTACGCCGACAAGCACCGCAGCGGATTCGTGGCCTCGTCGCTCCTGGCCGCGACAGCGGTGTTCACCGCCTTGTTTCCGTTCGCCGCCCACTTCGGGCCCCGCGCGTCTCTCGCCTCCGCGATCTTCGAACTCTTCATCCTGGTACTGATGGTTGGGCTGCCGATCGTGGCGCGGCGCGGGCGATGGCATCAGAAATGGCTCGAATACCGGGTCCTGGCCGAACTGGTGCGCGAGCTGCACATCCTCATCCCTCTGGGCGGGGCCCGGCCGTTGCCGCGCACCGCCGCCCACCTGGCGAGCTACGGCGACCCGTCGCAAAGCTGGATGAGCTGGCAAGCCCGCGCCATAGCCCGCGCGGTCGGCTTGCCGGAGGCAAGGGTCACGGCGGACTACATCAAGGTCAATCTGGACCAGATGCTGGATTTCCTCGGCACCAACACCCCGCCACACGGCCAGATCGGCTTCCATCACATCAATTGCGAGCGCATGGAGCGCATCCATCACCGCCTGCACCGCATGTCGCTGATCCTGTTCGCGGTCAGTATCATGGCCGTGGGCCTGAACTGGCTCGTGCGTTTCGCCTGGCCGGAAGCGATCGACCGGTTGAACCAGTGGCTGATCCTGTTCTCCGCCTTTCTGCCGGCGCTCGGCGCCACGTTCGCCGCGATCAACAATCAGGGCGAGTTCGCCCGCCTGCAACGGCGCTCGCACGCCATGGCCGACAGCCTGCGCGCCGTGCGCGAACGAGTCCTCGATCTCGACGTCGAACCCCACCCACCGCCGTTGTCGATTGTGACCGAGCAGGCGGCCCAGATCGCCTCGATGCTGGTCGACGAAAACACCGAGTGGCGGATCGTGGTCCTGGACGTGCCCCACACAGCCGGCTGAGGGCTAAAGGGCGCATCCCCGGCTTCTCCGGTACTTCCCCTCTCTTCCCCCGCATCTGGGGGAAGTGGCGCGTAGCGCCGAAGGGGGGACGGAAACGCCGGCGCGGCGATCCCCCATCCCCCGCTTCGCGGGGACTTCCCCCTTGTGAAGCGGGAAAAGAACCGTTCTCTTCGTGAACCTGTGAGACGGGGCATTTTGTTGGCTGCATCGGGCGGACAATCGTCCCTGTTCCGTGCAAAAACGATCAGGCCTTAGTAGAGTTGGAACGGCATGCCGGGGCAAGCATACGAGGTGATCGTGGTCGGCGGCGGCCCGGCGGGGTCGGTCATGGCCTGGGCGCTGGCCCGTCGCGGCGTGCGCGTCGCCGTCCTCGAACGGTCGGTCTTTCCCCGGGAAAAGGTGTGCGGCGATTTTGTCGAGCCCGCCGGGCTGCGCATCCTGGACAAGATGGGCTGTCTCGACCACCTCGACGACCCCCTGCCGGTCACGGGCGCCCGGGTCTACGTGGGACCCCGGCGAGTCTATCAGGGCGCCATACCCTATTATGAGAACGCTCACGGCCTGCCGACCCATGGCTTCGTCGTGCCGCGCCACGTGTTGGACACTCGCCTGCTGGAGCGCGCCGAGGCCGCCGGGGCGCGGGTGTTCCAAGACTGTGAAGCCAGTGACCTTCGCCGGGGAGACGGCCGGACCACGATCGCCGCGCGCGCCGGCGAACGCGCATTCGAGCTGAGCGCTCCGCTGGTCGTCGGAGCGGACGGGGCCGAATCCCTGGTGGCCCGGCATTTCAGCCAGCGCCGGGCGGACCGCCGCTACATCGCCCTCTCCCAACGCGCCTATGTGGACGGGATCAGCGGCGCGGGCGCCGAAGCGACCCTGTGGTTCGACGACGACCTCTTCCCCGGCTACGGCTGGATGTTCCCCATGGCCGATGGCCGGGCCAATGTCGGTGTGGGAATCCTCAGCGAGACTTGCCATCGCCACGGCCTGTCCGTGCCCAAGGCGTTTTCAGCCTGCATCGAAAAGCTGCGCATCCGCCATCCCGCCTGCAGTGAGATTCGGCTGGCCAGCCGGCCCCTCGGCGGGGTGGTCAAGACCTATGGCGGGGCGGGGCCGAACCACTTCGCGGGCGGATTGCTGGTCGGTGACGCCGGCTCGTTCGCCGACCCCTTAACCGGCGAGGGCATCACCCAAGGGATGGAGTCGGCCATGATCGCTGTCCCGACCCTCTTGGCGGCGCTGGAACAAGGCCGGTTCGATGCCGCATTTCTGGGCGGTTTTGAGCGCGACTTCCGGCGCCATTTCGATCCGTCGATGCTGTTCCTGGACCTGTGGGCGGCGCTGACCCGCAACTGGCATTTGCGTGAATTCTGGCTGCGCGTCACAGCCCGCGGCTTCGACGAGGCCGCCCGCGATGCGGATTTCGCCCGTATCTCCGGCGCGGCGTTCGGCGGACTGAACCTGCGACCCCTGGCGGTTGTTGAGCAGGTGTGGTCAAGGTTGCTGGCAAACGTCGGCCAAGGCGGGATGGCGGATGTCGCCCAATTGCTGGCTGGACGGCCGCCGGCCGCCCTGGCCGGTGACTTGCGCGCCTGGCGCGACGGTTGGACGCGATCGATCGCCGATGACCCGAGCTGGCACTTTGCCTGGCTGGCCGACGTGGCGTTGAAATGGGCGCGACTCCAGCCGAGCCTGTGGAGCGTGCGCCAGAGCCCGCGGGTCGACGGCCCGTCGGCCCTCGCGACCGCATTGAGTTAGACGGAGTACCGACATGACCGACCCATCCGCCCAACACTCAAAGACCCCGGCGCCGGACAGACCGC
>DASXMK010000132.1:0-3481 GCA_036495705.1 Caulobacteraceae bacterium
AACACGACCAGCGCCGCCAGCCCGATCCAGCGGGCGCGCCCGCGCAGGCGCAGTGGGGCGAGGCGCAGGCGGGTGATGAGCGCGGTGGTCGCGCCGCGCCGCCACAGGGCATAGGCCGCGACCAGCAAAGCCAGGGCGAAGGCGCTCCAGTACAGCCGGAACCACCACGCGCCCAGCCAGAACCGGCCCTGGCCGTTCATGTCCGACAGCGGCACGGGGGTCACCCCGCCGTAAATGTAGAGGTTGTGTTCGAAACCGCTGGCCGGCAAGGCGATGGTGGCGATGATGTAAAGCGCCATCACCCCCCAGCCGGCGAACTTGTTGGGGGCCAGCACCTGGGCGAATACGGCCAGGGCCGCCAGGATGGTCAGATCGACGACGCCGGGCAGGAGGTACCAGCCCAGGTATTCGCCGAATTGATAATCGTGGTAGCCCTTGAGGGTCTGGACGAGCACCGCGGCCAGGACGCCGACCAGCAGGATGATGGCCAGCACCAGGCTCACGGCCAGGGTCTTGGGGACGATGAACGTCCAGTCGGGCGAGGGCGTGGCGTCGATGATCTCATGCGTGCGCCGGTCGCGGTCGCGCCACACCAGCTCGCCGGCGAAATAGGCGGCGATGACCACGACGAAGATGGTGAAACTGCCGTCGAGGGCGTCGATCAGCATGCGCGTGACCGGCCATACCGCGGCGCCGTAGCGGCCGTCGTCGGTGGTCGTCCACAGGTCGCCGCCGGCGTTGGCCAAGGCCAGGCCCAGGATCACCCACAGCACCGGGCTGCGGAACACCAGGCCCATGTCGAAACGGGTGCGCTGCACCAGCTGGGCCCACAGGCCGGGGCCATCGAAGCGGGCGGCGGCGGCGACCGCCGGGGCCGGACCCGGACGCTCGTCGGTTTCCCGGGGCGGGGTGCGGCCGGCGCGTCCGGCCTGGGCCTCGTGGCGATAGAGCGGGAAAGCCAGGGCCAGGGCCCCCAGGCCGACGCCGAGGCAAAACAGGCGGTCCCACAGCAGGGCCCCGGTGAGCGCCGGCAACAGGGCGTTGCGGTCGTTGGCGGTCCAGTAGCGGGTGGCGATGTCGAAGGCGAAAAGCCCGATCGGGTCCCAGCGGGCGGCGATCGGCTCGAGGTCGGGTTTGCTCAGCACAATGCCGCCGATGAGATAAACGACGATGAGCACGATGACGGCCACGAACACCCAGGCCATGGAGCGGGTGACCGTGGCCAGGGCGAAGAACACGGCCGAGGTCAAAAGCAGCATCGGCCCGGCCATGATGAAATAGGCGTAGAGGTAGTCGTATGGCCGGAACGGGCCGAGCTTCTCCGGATCCAGCCCGGGCAGGAACGAGCCGGCGACGAGGCCGGCGGTGACCGCGGCGAAAGCCAGCAACGCGGCCGCGAAGGCCCCGGTGAAGCGGCCGTAGAGGTAGTCGAACTTGCTGATCGGGGCGGCGCGCAGGATCGGGCCAAAGCCGGTCTCGTCGTCGCGCAGAACCGCCCCGGCGACAAAGGCGGTCGAGGCGAACATGAAGAACAGGCCCATGATCAGATGGGTCTGGATGGTGGCGTAGGGCGAGTTCTTATGGACGTTGGCCGTATCGCCGATCTGGATATGGCTGCTGGCCATGAAGCCGAAGGTCAGCAGGAAGAAGATGCCGGCGACCGCCCAGAACAGCGGCGAACGGGTGATCTGGCGAAACTCGAAGGCGGCGATCTTGCCGAACATGGTCTTTGGGCGCGCCTGGCGGTGTCAGGCCGCGCGCGCGGCCGACCCGGCCAGGGTCGAGAAATAGACGTCGTCGAGGCCGCCGGGGGTGGGGGCGAAGCCGACCCCTGGATTGTCGTCGCTGAGCACGTGAACGACGGTGCGGCCTGAGAACAGGCGCGAGGAAATCACCTGCCGGTGGGCGCGGATTTGCGCCAGTTCGTCCTTGTCGACGCTTTTCATCCAGATGCGGCCGGCCAGCGAAGCGGTCAGCTCGGCCGGCGCCCCCTGACGCACGATGCGCCCATCGCAGATGATGGCCATGGCCGGACACAGGTCGGCGACGTCGGCGACGATGTGGGTCGATAAGAGGACCACGACGTTCTCGCCGATCTCGGCCAGCAGGTTCAGGAAACGGTTGCGCTCCTCCGGGTCGAGGCCGGCGGTGGGCTCGTCGACGATGATCAGCTGCGGCGCGCCGATCAGGGCCTGGGCGATGCCGAAGCGCTGGCGCATGCCGCCGGAATAGCCGGCCAGGGCGCGCTTGCGGTGCTCCCAGAGGTTGACCTGGCGCAGCAGGCCCTCGACCACCGCCCGGCGGGCCCGGGGCTCGGCCAGGCCCTTGAGCACCGCCAGGTGATCGAGCATTTCCAGCGCGCTCACCCGCGGATAGACGCCGAAGTCCTGGGGCAGATAGCCCAGGGCGCGGCGCAGGGCGTCGGGGTCTTTCAGCACATCGATATCGCCGAAGCGCACGAAGCCGGAGGTCGGCGTCTGCAGGGTGGCGACGATGCGCATCAGGGTCGATTTGCCGGCCCCATTGGGGCCCAGGAGGCCGAACATGCCTTTGGGGATGGTCAGGCTGACATCGTCCAGGGCGCGCACCCCGCCGCCGTAGACGTGACTGAGAGCCTCGATGATCAGCATGCCGACACGCCTTGCTTAGAAGGTCGGAAAAGTTCGCCCCAGGCCGCAATGCCCGCCCCTGCGCTGGGCGGCAAGTGAAAGAACGGTTAGATACCGGCGCCATGACAACGCTTCCCGCCGCCATCGCCTCGCCCTTCGTCGCCGTGCACGGCGGGGGACCGCGCTTTCCGGTCCGCCGCATCCTGTGCGTGGGCCGCAACTACGCCGCTCATCGCCGGGAAATGGGCGGCGACGACCGCGACCCGCCGTTCTTCTTCGCCAAGCCGGCCGACGCCGTGGTCGCCACCGGGGCCGACATCCCCTACCCCGCCGCCACCGCCGACCTGCATCACGAGGTCGAGCTGGTCGCGGCGCTGGGGGCCGGCGGGGCGGACGTCGCCGTGGATGACGCCCTGGCGCTGGTGTTCGGCTACGCCGTCGGGGTCGACCTCACCCGTCGGGATCTGCAGGCCGCCGCCCGGGCCAAGGGCCAGCCGTGGGAGGCCGCCAAGGGCTTCGACAACTCGGCCCCGATCGGCGACATCCGTCCGACCGAAGGGCCGGCGCCGCAGTGGCGCATCCGCCTGGCGGTGAACGGCCAGATGCGCCAGGACGCGGTCGTCGCCGACATGATCTGGAACGTCGCCGAGATCATCGCCCAGGCCTCGCGGCTGTGGCGCCTCGAACCGGGAGACCTGATCTTCACCGGCACCCCCGAAGGGGTCGGGCCCCTGGCGCGCGGCGATACGGTCGCGGGCGAGATCGACGGCGTCGGACGGCTCGATTTCCGCATCGTCTGAGGCGTTAAGTGCGTGAATTGCGGTGAATTACGGTGACAGCTGCTACATTACGGTGACAGTGCACTTAACTCC
>DASXMK010000133.1:0-4186 GCA_036495705.1 Caulobacteraceae bacterium
GTCCGGAGCAGTCCATGCCGCCGTTTGTGCCGACCGGGCAACCTTCCAGGTTGATGCTGCTGCTGCCATGAAATTGAAGCGCGTACTTTTGGCCGCCCTTGTCGTACGCTCCCCAACCAAGCGTCAGGAGACAGATGTCGGCGGGTTCCGACACCGGCGCAGCGATCGCCGTGGCGGAGATTGATTGCATGCGCACGCCGCCGAAGGTGGAATTGCCCCTGAAGCCGAGCACACGGGTCAGATAGAGAGAATACGGCTTTGTGACCGTGACCCTGAAGCAACTGGCCGCGTTCGCGATCTTGATAGTGACGCTCGCCGGGCAAGCGACCGGGGTATCTGGGCCGCCCACCGTCACCGTGACATTGCCGGTCCCGTCCAGGTAGCCGTATTTCGAGGCGACCGCCTTGCCTTCCGTCGGATAGTTCGTGCCCCATGAACAGCTGCTCGCGCAGTTCGCGTAGTAGTCCTGCAACGCCATGTTGGCTGCGGCGACGACGGCCGAGTC
Organism: Caulobacteraceae bacterium; assembly: GCA_036495705.1. Lineage (GTDB taxonomy): Bacteria > Pseudomonadota > Alphaproteobacteria > Caulobacterales > Caulobacteraceae > Acaudatibacter. The sequence goes on from DASXMK010000133.1 coordinate 506, forward strand.
AGCAGCGTTCTGCTGGGCGCGGTAGCTGAGCAGCCAGGCGGAGCCTTCGGCCGCCAGGCCCATCACGCCGCACAATGGGACCAAAGCCAGGGCGACAATGATCGCCACATTGGCCCGCCGGTCCTTGCGGAACCGCCGCCAGGCCGCGCCCACGCGCCGGATCAAGCTGCTGGATAGATCTGTCATGGCCCACCTCGCCCGTATCACCCTTGTCCGTTCGAGCCACAGGCCCAGCGGACAGCGAAGAGAACCAAGACTAGCTCAAGTGCGCCCGCCCGTCCATGCGCGCGTTGGATTCAGGGACCGGCGACGAATATTGCCGGACGCCGGCCGGGGTCGATTCCCGCTGCGATATTCAACCGCGCGTCAATATGTCACACGGTCTATGCTGAAGTGTTAGCGTCAAATCGTCGCAACCCAGCCAGTATTTCAGTGATTCCTAAGCATAAATGGGCAACTTCAAGAACACAGACCACCGAAATTGCCTATTCGACACTAGGCGCAAGCTTGACACCAGCGGCAAAGGCAGGAATGCATGACGGGTCGAGGCGGCTGACGCACGCCTCCGTCCTGAACGGGACGTCAAGTCGCGTCTCTGCCGAAGTTGCGTCGTAATTCCCCTGGCCTGCGGGCCGATAATCGGGCGTCGCCCGCAGTGTACTACGAAAGGGTTCTCTCTCATGGACAAGATCATGCATTATCTGAGCGACGAAACCGGCGCTTCGGCGGCGGAATACGCGCTCATCCTGGCCCTGGTGGCCATCGTCATCATCGGCGGCCTGACCATCCTCGGCACGACTATCAATGTCGTGCTCAACAAAGCCGCCACGGACATGGCGTAAAGACCCTCACTCTCGAGAGTCTTCTTGTCTGATCAAGTGAATCACGCGCCCGGCGGACCGTAGGGCGCGTGATCTGCTTTTCGCAGGTCCGCCCGGCCCAGGCCAGCCGGCGTCTGTCTTATTTGCGCAACACCGAGCTCGAAAAAAGCGCCGCCGGACGGGCCGGGAGCGAGCATCGGCGAGCGTGGCAAACTGTCGCAGTCAATCCAAACACGCGATGGTTAACGTCTCATCGGCAATGCGCTGTAACTGTCCAACATTGGTGCAGATTTCGGCGTCAGGGCGAGCAAAGTCGGCTGGTGAAAGACCCTCAAATCCTTGCCGCTCTACAGTCCAACGCCGGGTCGGTCGGCGGCTTGCCCCTTGACCCGCCGGGCAATGCGCATAGAAGTTACGGCGGTCTCTGTAACCCGGCTGCGCCTCTCCTCGGGCGTCGACCGTTGTCAAGGAAAGGCAGCTCTCATGGAAAAGCTTACCCAATATCTCAGCGATGAATCCGGCGCCTCGGCGGCGGAATATGCGCTGATCCTGGCCCTGGTGGCCATCGTCATCATCGGCGGCCTGACCATCCTCGGCACGACCATCAACGTCGTGCTCAACACGATGGCCACCGATATCGCCTGAGGCATCGCCTCAAGTCAGTTCCTGGCCCTCAGGGCCCAGGCGATGACCGCGCGTCCGGCGAAGGCCAGGCGCGCGGTTTGCGTTTCACGGCCACGTTTTCCGTTTCTGGCCATTTTACGGCCACGATGTGGCCCGCTTAATGTCGGCGAAACTATTTTGCGTTGATTGGTTGTTCCACCGGTTCTAACTCAACTATCGTCATCATCGATTCCTAGTATGGAACGCACGCGATGCCCCTACGCACCATAGCCACATTCGCGATCGCTATCGTTCTTGGGCTGATCGCCGTCGTTCTGATCAATGTTTACATGGGTTCATCGCGCAAAGCGCAGGTGGCCCAGGTCCAGGCCGGCGTCGGCACGCCGGTGGTCGTGGCCCAGGCCCCGATCAGCCGCGGGGGCATAATCCAGCCCGCTCAGCTCAAGGTGGTCAACTATCCGGCCGGATCGGTTCCCGCGGGGGCGTTCTCGACCATCGCCCAACTGACCGGCGGCAAGGATCAACAGCGAGTGGCCCTGCGCGATCTGGGCCCCGACGAGCCGGTGCTGGCCAATCGGGTGACCCTGCCGGGCGGCAAGCTCAACCTGGCCACCGAAATCAGCCCGGGCATGCAGGCCGTGACCTTCCACGCCAGCAATGTCACCGACGTCGCCGGTTTCGTCCTGCCCAACGACCGGGTCGACATCATGCTGTCGCGGACGGTGGGCGGCGAACACGCCCTGCCGCTCACCCAGGTCATTGCCGAGAATATCCGCATCCTTGGCGTCGACCAGTCCGACGACCAGGAACAGAACAAGCCGGTGGTAGCCAGCGCCGTGACCGTGGAGGTGACGCCGGAACAGGCGCAGCAGATCACCCTGGCCCAGACCATGGGCACGGTGTCCCTGGCGCTGCGCCACGTCGACGACACCGCGCCGGTGACCCGACTGGTCACCACTGCCGTGTCCTTTGGCTACTTCCAGGCCCCAAAACCGGTGGATAGCCACGGTCGCGCGGTGCGACACGGCCCGGAAGTCCGGGTCACCCGCGGTACGGACACCACAGCCTATGAGCTTGCTAGCGCGCGCTGACCGCGCGGCGTCGGGGGGCGCTTTAATGATCAGTCGAGGGGGTAATCGGCGATGAAGAGTACACAGGTCCCTGGCCGTCGCGCGGGCTCGGCCAGGCTGGCGGCGCCGCTTTTCGCCGGCGCCCTGGTTTCGGCCCTTCTGGCCACCACGGCCATGGCGCAGGCAACCGGCAGCTACGAACTGGATGTGGCCGCCGGCAAGTCGCAGGTGCTCGAAACGCCGGGCCCCTACACCGATGTGATGATCGGCGACGCCAAGATCGCCGATGTGGTGCCTCTGACCCGGCATTCGGTCTATGTGGTCGGCAAAAGCGTCGGCTCGACGTCGCTGTCCATCTACGGGCCCGGCAAGCGGCTGATGGCGGCGGTCAATGTGGTCGTCGAGCCGGACATCCAGACCTTGCAGTCGAGGCTGCGCCAGCTGGTCCCGGACGAAAAGGACGTGGCCATCCATTCGTCCAACGGCTCGTTGGTGCTTTCCGGCACGGTCAGCAACCCCGTGGCGCTGCACCAGATCGACGAACTGGCCGAAACCATGGACCCGGGCAAGGTGGTCAACATGCTGGGCGTCGAAGGCACCCAGCAGGTGCAGCTGGAAGTCCGCTTCGTGGAGATGGAGCGGACGGTCGCCAAAGCCCTCAGCATCAACGTCAACCGCACCAGTGTCAGCGGCAATCCGCAATTCCAGTTCTCTTCCGGCGCCCAGTCGCTGGGCAACGTCGCCGGGACCCCGGGCTTCGCGGCCTTGTCGTTCCTGACGCCGGACGGCAATCTGACGGTGGCCCTGGACGCGCTCGAGGCCAGGGGCGTGGCCAAGACCCTGGCCGAACCGACCCTGGTGGCCATGTCCGGCGACACCGCCAGCTTCCTGGCCGGCGGCGAATTCCCTTATCCATCGGCCCAGAGCACCACCTCCGGGACGACGGCCGCGAGCGCGGTGATCACCGTCGCCTTCCAGCAGTTCGGCATTTCGCTGGCGTTCACGCCGACGATCCTCAGCGACGGCATGATCAATCTGGTGGTCAAGCCTGAAGTGTCCAGCCTCGACTCCTCCAATGGCGTGTCCATTCTGGGTACGGTCGTCCATGGGCTGAAGGTGAGCCGCGCCAGCACCACCGTCGAGCTGCGCGACGGGGAATCGTTCAC
>DASXMK010000134.1:0-4692 GCA_036495705.1 Caulobacteraceae bacterium
TAACCATCGGCCCGGCCGGATATCCAGCCGGCAGGCGCGCTAGTTGATGTTCGCCGGCGCGGGCGGGGCGGAACGCAGCATGGCGAGGCTGATCAGGCGATCCCAGCCGACCAGCGAGGTCAGGTGGGCGTAGATCTGCGGCAACGCCCCGGTCGTCAGCAGCTCGCGGATTTTGTCGTCCGGCAGGGCCTTAACCTTCTCGTCGGAGACGGCGTAATACTCGGCCACCATCTGCGGCGGCCCGGCGGCCGAGCCGTCCGGATTGGACGGGGTGAAGGTGGCGGTCTTGGTCTCGAACAGATCCAACTCGCGCAGAGTGGTCACGAACGCTTCGGTCCGGCGCAGCTCGATTTCGAAGTTGTTGCAGAACTCGATGCAGTTCTTGGTGTAGTCCGTCGGCTGACCCGCCGAGTCGAAAAAGGCCACATCAGGCAGGTCGCCCAGCATGGGCGCGGCGCGGTCGATGCACACCACCAATTTTTCGCGCGTATCGTCTGCCGCGAGCACGAACGGATAGCGCCGCACATAGGCGGGGATATAAACCCCTGGCTCGAACTGGCCGTCGTCGCGGATGTAAATGTTCTGGCTGGCGTTCACGCCCATGACGGCCAGCGGCTGGTAGCGCTCGCCTGCGAACACGATCGGACAGGAAAGCGCCGCCTGCGGAAACTCGGTCACCGTGAGCGGCACGACATGGCTGGACGCTGCGAACGCATAGGGGTGGTCGATGCGCCGCACGCCCATCTTGGCGTGGGCCTCGGCGCTTAGCGGCTCAGGCTTGGAATAGAACAGCACATTGCCATGCACATTGGCGTTTTCAGTCTGCGTGATCTCGACCATGGGAAACTCAGTTGCGGGTGGGGCCGACGGCGGCGCGGGGCGCCCTCTTAGCCGATCGCTGGGCGCCGGGCAAACGAGGCTTGCGCCCGCCGTGCGCGGCCCGGCTTAATGGCGGAACGAACAAGGAGACGCCCCATGCCTATCTATTATCCGGACATCCTGCAGCAGCGGACCGCGCCCCGCACCTTCACGTACGGGGACAAGGATGTGATGCTCTATGCTCTGGGCATTGGTCTGGGCGCCAATCCGCTGGACGAGCGGGAACTCGCCTTCGTCTACGAAAAGGGCCTGAAGGTGGTCCCCACGGCGGCCACGGTCCTGGCGGCGCGCGGACAAGCCGGCCGAGCCGAGCCGGAATTGCCGTCCGGTCTGCGGGCCAGTCAGATCAACTACCTGATGGTCGTCCACGGCGAACAGAAGGTCGAACTTCATCGGCCCCTGCCGGCGGCAGGAACCTTCACCGCCACCACGCGGGTCGTGGGCGCCTTCGACAAAGGCAAGGACAAGGGCGCGGTCCTGGTCAACGAAACGATCTGGACCGATGAGGCCGGCGAAAGGGTTGCGACCCTGACCGGCTCCACTTTCGCCAGGGGCGATGGCGGCTTTGGCGGCCCCTCGTCCGGAGCCCCCGAGCCACACGTCACCCCCACGCGGTCGCCGGACCTCTCGCTCGACTTTCCGACGCGTCCCGACCAGGCCTTGCTCTACCGGCTCAACGGCGATCGCAATCCTCTGCACTCGGATCCTGAGGTCGCCCGGCGGGCGGGATTCGAGCGGCCGATCCTGCACGGGCTCTGCACCTACGGCCTCACCTGCCGCGCCGTCCTCGCCGGGATCACCGACTATGATCCGGGCGTCATCGCGTCTCACGAGGCGCGATTCTCCGCTCCGGTGTTCCCCGGCGACACGGTCACCGTCGATTTGTGGCGCGATGGCAAGGTGATTTCGTTCGAGGCGCGAGTCGGAGCCCGGGGCGTGACCGTGATCAAGAACGGCAAGGCCGTGCTTGCCTGATCAGGTTCAGCGCTGATGGTCTTCGCCGCCGGCGGACGGATCCAGCAGGCGGTGGGCGTGGATGATGAAGTAGCGCATATGGGCGTTGTCCACAGTCGCCTGCGCCCGCGCCCGCCAGGCCTGATAGGCCTCCTGATAGTTGGGGTAGGCCCCGACCAGATCGACCTTGGAGAGGTCACGGAACTCGACGCCGCCGACATCCTTAAGCTCGCCGCCGATCACCAGATGCAGGAGTTGGCCGTCGGACATCCTACTTGCCCGCGATGGAGAGGCCGTCCACCAGGATGGAGGGCGCATTCACATGGCCGCGGAACTCAAGATCATTTCCGGGGGTCATCCGCGCGTAGATATCGAGCAGATTGCCCGCCACTGTGATCTCGGTCACCGGATAGGCGACCTCACCGGACTCGAACCAGGCTCCCGAACAGCCAACCGACCAGTCGCCGGTGTTTGGGTTGAGCGACGGGCCAAACATCGCCGTCACCAACAGGCCGGATCGGACCTCCCGCATCAGGCCGGCAACGTCTTTGTCGCCCAGGGACAAGGTGAGATTGCTGACCCCGACGCCTGGGGGACCGGCGAGCCCGCGCGCGGCATGGCCTGTCGTCTCCAGCCCGAGCTGTCTGGCCGAACTGGAATTGAGCAGCCAAGTCGTGAGCACGCCGTCGCGCACGATCGCCATCGGCGTGTTGCCAACGCCCTCGTCGTCGAAGGGTGACGAGCCCAGACCCCGACGCCGATGTGGGTCGTCGGTCAGGGAGATTCCGGCGGCGAACACCGCCTCGCCGAGCTTGTCCTTCAGGAATGACACGCCCCGGGCCACCGAGGGCCCGGAAACGGCGCCGATGAACGGCCCCAGAAGCGATGCCGACAGCCGGTTTTCGAAGATCACCGGCGCCGAAGCCGAGGCGATCTTGCGCGCGCCCAGGCTGGCCACCGCCCTTCGGCCGGCCTCGGCGCCAATGGCCTCGGGAGAGGGCAAATCGCCGATCCAACGCGTGGCGCGCCAATCGCCCGCCTGCTCCATGTTGGCTCCCTCGCCGGCGATCGCCTGGGTCGACAGGGACGATGTGCTGGCGCGATAGGCCCCGCTGAAGCCGGCGCTGGTCACCAGGCGCCATGACGAGCATGACCAGCTTGCCGAACCCCCGCCGGAGTTGGTGACGCCCTCAACCGCCAGGGCGGCTTCCTCGCTGGCCCGGGCCCATGCCTCCAACCGTTCGGGATCAGGCTCCTCCGGGTCGAACAGGTCGAGGTCCGGAGCAGGACCGCGGGCCAGGCGCTCCGCCGGGGCCAGACCGGCCCAGGGATCTTCCGCCGCCAGCCGGGCCATGGCGACGACCCGTTCCACCAGTCGACGCCGCCCATCGCCAGAAACATCCGATCCCGAGACGCTGGCCTGCCGGGCGCCCAGAAACACGCGAACACCCAGGTCGCGAGACTCCTCGCGCTCGACCTCCTCCAAAGCGCCAAGGCGCACGCCCACGGACAGGGCCGCACGCTCGGCGAAAACCGCCTCGGCGGCGTCGGCTCCGGCTTTGAGGGCGGCGGTTACGACCTCGCCTAACAGATCTTCTTCCATGCCGGCGATATGGCCGATGCCTTCACCCGCGGCAAGGCGCGCCGACCGGCGAGGCGATTCAGGCGATGATGTCGGGGGTCAGCCGCCGGTCGAGCTGGGCGATCTGGTCGCGCAGGGCCAGTTTCTGCTTCTTGAGCCTGGCGATCTGCAGCTGGTTCGGCGAGGCTTGCGACTCAAGCGCATGCACGGCCGCATCCAGATCCTGATGCGCCTGCCTCAGTCTGGCCAAGCTTATTCGGAGTGCAGCGTCTGGGTCGTCTTGCGGCTGCTCGTCCATCGAGCGCACATATTAACAGAGCCTGGGCCGAGCCGGCAATCTCAGGTCAAGCGTGCCGCCAGAGCACCGACCGCCGAGTGTGCGCGCCCGCCGTTCCAGGCGTCGACGAGGTCGTCCAGGGCGGCGACGAGGTCCCCGCCCGCCTCCACGCGCGGCGCGGGGGCCGGGGTAAGCTCTTCCAGGGCGTTCAGCAGCGCCCGCTCGGCCTCGATCTCAGCGTCTCGCGCCGCCTCGACCGCCGGCTGCGACTTCTGCGCCTCGAGGGACCGCCGGGCTGATCGCAATGGCGCGATCGTCACCCGCTCCCGCATCAAGGCCAAGGCCAAGGCGTCGGCAAGCGGCTCGCCTTGCACGCACCGGCCCTCCGCCTCAGCCCAGGCGCGCCACAGCAGCAGCGGGACGCATTGGCCGTGACGATCCTGAAGGCGCAGGCAGACCTCGCTGACGCCGGGTCGGTCCCAGGCCATCACGGCGAACTCCCAGAGCGTCAATCCGCATCCTCTTCGATGACCGGAAGGTCCTCGCCCCAGCGCCGCACCGCACGCCAATCGAGACCGAACAGGTCAAGGGCCCGGCCCACGCACTGATCGGCAATATCGCCAACATCCGACGGCCGGGCGTAGAAGGCGGGAACCGGCGGAGCGATCACCGCCCCCATCTCGGTGAGGGCGGTCATGGACCGCAAATGCCCAAGGTGGAGGGGAGTCTCCCGGACCATCAGCACGAGGCGCCGGCGCTCCTTCAAAGTCACGTCTGCCGCGCGCGTCATCAGCGAGGAGGTGACGCCGGTGGCGATCTCGCTCATCGTCCGGATCGAGCACGGGGCCACGATCATGCCCAATGTGGGGAAGGAGCCCGATGCGATGGCCGCCCCTACGTCTCCGGATCGATAGGCGACGCTTGCCTTGGCCGACAGATCAGCCACGGTCAGGTCGGTTTCCCGGGCCAAAGTCAGGGCCGCGGCCCGGCTGACGATGAG
>DASXMK010000135.1:0-1967 GCA_036495705.1 Caulobacteraceae bacterium
CCGGCGATTTTCAGCAACGCCCAAATCAGACGCCTTCAGGTTGGTAGCGTCTTCTGATCTTGTGAGTCTGACCGGGGTCTGCTATGACAGCTGAGTTCGAGATCAACGGTGTCCGCAAAGCCTCGCTCAGCAGGCGCCGAATGCTCGCGCTGTCGGCGGCCGCCGCCCTGGCGGCTGCGCTCGACTCCTGCAGCCGCCACCACAAAACCAGCAGCCACCCGCAGAGCAGCCAGCCGCAAAGCAGCAGCCCACCGAAGGCCGACGAGCCCGAAGAGCTCGAGAACGAGGGATACGATCCCCGCTCCGGAGAGCCGACGAACATCAACGAAATACCGCCAAACCCCGGCGAGCTGCCCAAAGCGGCGTCCGTCAAAACCGAATGGCTGCCCCCGGTGGCCCACCAATACTTCGGCGATTGTTACGCATGGAGCACGGTGTATGGCCTGGCGACGTTCTACGCGGCCCGCAAAAGCCAGAAACCCCCGACGACTCCCGACCTGCAGGCCGCCCCGGACTACGCCAACGTCCGATATTCACAGGCCAACAAAATCCCCACAAACTCCTGCCCCGGCGGCAGCGTCAGCAAGTGCTTGGACTGGCTCCGTTCGAACGGCGGCGCTCCGTCGTTGGCCGCCGCCCCGAATGTCGCGAAACAAAGTTCGAAAGAGGCGACATGCGGCAAGGATTGGTCTACCTATGGCTCGCGGATCATCCCACCGGATCCCCGTTTCAACATCCCGCCCTACAAGACGATTCAGCTCAAAGGCGCCGACGGCCTGAAAAATCTGCGTACCGTCATTGCAGCCGGCTTCCCGCTTGCCTACGGCACCTTTTACTACACCGACTTTTTCGCCTACAAGGGCAGCGGGGTCTACACCGGCAATGGCGAGATCAGGAAACAAGATGGCAAGCCGAAGGGTCACGCCATGATGGTCATCGGCTACGACGACACCCGCGGCGCGGTGCGGATCCAGAACAGCCACGGCACGAGTTTCGGCGACAAGGGCTACATCTGGATGGCTTACGACCCCTTTCAAAAACTGGCCCAGGGCGCGGCCTGTTACGTCCCGGATTCCGCTTGAGGTTCGCGGTTCGCCAGTGCCGTGAGTCATCGATGAGCGCTCAGTTGGCTTCTGCTCGTCGAACGTGGGGGATATGGACGAAAAATAGTCGCACAGTGTGCATTTCCCCCACACTCGGCGCGCCCTTGATGGCTCAGAACGGCACTTTAGGCTGGCGTCGAATTGATGACACGACACTAGACGAGGCGCGCGACCTCGACCATCGCGGAGGTGATCTGCGATATCTCGGCGGGCGGGCAGATGTACGGCGGCATCGCGTACACCAGGTTGCGGAACGGGCGCAGCCAGACGCCGTGGTCCAGCGCCGCCGGGGTGGCGACGGCCAGGTCGACCGGCCGGTCGCATTCGATGACGCCGATGGCGCCGCACACCCGGACATCGATCACGCCGGGCAGCGCCCGGGCCGGTTCGAGTCCGTCGGCCAGCCCGGCGGAGATCTGGGCGACCCGCGACCGCCAGTCCTGCCCGAGCAGCAGCTCGATGCTGGCCACCGAGACCGCGCAGGCCAGCGGATTGGCCATGAACGTGGGCCCGTGCATCAGCGCACCGGGCTCACCGGCGCTGATGGTGTGCGCGATGTCGGTGCTACACAGGGTGGCGGCCAGGCTCAGGTATCCGCCGGTCAGCGCCTTGCCGACACACATGATGTCCGGGCTCACCCCGGCGTGGTCGGCGGCGAAAAGCTCGCCGGTGCGGCCGAAGCCGGTCGCGATCTCGTCGAAAATGAGCAGCACCTCGTGCCGCCGGCAGATGTCGCGCAGGTCACCGAGATACCGGGGGTCGTGGAAGCGCATCCCGCCCGCCCCCTGCACGACGGGCTCGACGACCACGGCCGCGAGTTCGGAGCCGTGCTGGGCCAGTTGCGCCTCGAACGCCGCGCTGTAG
>DASXMK010000136.1:0-2206 GCA_036495705.1 Caulobacteraceae bacterium
GGCACCCTCCATGCCGACGCCAGCTTCAACCCTACCCAGCGGGCGGTGCTGCCGATCTTTCCGAAGCTCACGGACGAAGATCGCGGCCGGATGACCTTCGCCAATATTCCGCCCACGCTGTCGCTGGTGATGACCAGCGACCTGGTCATCTATCTGATCCTGCGGGCCACAAGCGCCGAGACAATGGAGCAGGACACCGGGCTCCTTGTGGCGCCTGGGGCCACCGCCGATCCCGCATTTGGGCATCGGCTGGAGATGATCATGACCTCGGCCAAGAAGATCATCGCCCAGGACATGCACGTCGACGAACGCGTCCAGGCGGGCCTGCGCTCGCGCTTCGCCGCCCGCGGCCGTTATTCCTGGCAGGAGGGGGCCCAGGGCCAGCTCAACCGCTGGCTGATCCGCCGATATCGCCAGACCTGGGATCGGATGAGGGGCGAGCAAACCTGATCCGATCGCGGGAGACGCCGCGACCCGCGACCTTGCCGCCGAACATCGGTATGCTGAGCGTCCGATGAAAGCGTGGACATTCACCACCAGCGCCTATCCGCCCGCCGCTCGCTCCGGCGCGTGGCGCGACGCCATGTACCGCCTTGGCCTGCCGGTGGGGGATCTGGCCGAGGCCGAACCGCCCAGCGCCTCGGTCACCTGCCTGACATCGCCGCTCGGCATGGAGTTCGCGGTGATCGACGCCGGGGCCCAGACCATCAGCGGCCGGCGGACCGACTTACCGGCGGCGATCTGGTTGGCGGTGCTGCTGGAGGGTCGGGCGCGGATCGAAAGCGAAGGCCTGAACCAGGACATGCAGCCCGGCGATATCGCCTACGGTCCCACCGGCCGGGCGGCCGCCTTGGTCTTGGAAACCGCCTGCCGGCTGATGTTCGTGCGCGCCCCGCGCGTGGCCCTCGACCACCGCCTGATCGTGGTCCGTGGCCTTCAGATCGGGCGGTTGAAGGCCGATGGCGGCTTGGCGGGCGTGTTTTCCGGGCTCCTCGCCTCCACGGCCAAGGCGCTGCCGAACCTGACCGTGGATCAGCTTCGCCCGGTGGAGCTGGCCTTGACCGAATTTCTGGCCGCGGCCTTGGCGGAAAGCATCCTCGGCGCGTCGCCGAGCGGCGGGGTCTCGCCCCACCTGCACCGGATCAGCCAGACCCTGGAGACCTTGCTGCCCGATCCGAACCTGTCGCTGCGCCGGCTGGCCGAGACCAGCGGGGTGTCGCCGCGCTACATCCAGAAGCTGTTTGCCGCCGCCGATGACACCTTCGGTCATTACCTGCGCACGCGGCGGCTGGAGCGCTGCCGGGCTGACCTGTCGAGCCCGCTGTGCGCCCGCCTGTCGATTTCGGAGATCTGTTTCCGCTGGGGGTTCAACGATTCGGCCCATTTCAGCCGGGCGTTCCGCAATCAATACGGGCTCTCGCCGCGCGAGCATCGCCGGGCCGCCGCGCTCGAGAGCGCAGCCGAGGCTCAGAAGGGCGTATCTCCGGCCACGGTCACGCGGAATCCGGATCGGGTGCTGGGGAAATAGTCCCATACGGCCAGATGCTGGGTGCAGCGGTTGTCCCAGAACGCCACCGAATGCGCCCGCCAGCGGAAGCGGACGTGGAAATTCGGATTGGCGCAGTGCCGATAAAGAAAATCCAGGATCGCGGCGCTCTCGTCGACCGGCAATTCGACGATCCGGGTGGTGTAGGAGGCGTTCACGAACAGGCCCTTGCGCCCGGTCACCGGATGGGTGCGCACGACCGGATGGGTGCTGCACGGGTAACGTTTGTCGAGGTCCGGAAACAGCGGGCGATAGACATGGTCGCCGTCGTGGATGGCGGTCAGGTCCGCCAGATAGGCCTGCATGCGTGGCGAAAGCGCCTCATAGGCCGCGTACATGCTGGCGAACATCGTATCGCCGCCCACGTCGGGAACCGTGGGCAGATAAAGGATGCTGCCCATCGGCGGCTGGGCGTTGCAGGTCAGGTCGGAATGCCAATCCTCACCGGCGACGTATTTTGAATGGGCGTCGGCGTGGATGGCGACGACTTCAGGGTGGTCTGGCAGGCCGTCCACGCCCGGATGCAGGGCGAGATCGCCGAACGCCCGGCCGAAGGCCTTCAGGCTGTCGTGATCCAGCCTTTGGTCGCGAAAGAACACCACCTGATGCTCGGCCAGCGCCTGGCCGATCTCGGTGATCTGCCCATTGGTCGGCGCGCTG
>DASXMK010000137.1:0-1565 GCA_036495705.1 Caulobacteraceae bacterium
AGCCGGCCGAGGTGCCGGTGATGAAGTCCGCCTCAGCGAGATCGACCCCGCCCTCCGCGAGGCCGGCGATCAAGCCCGTCTCCCAGGCGATCCCCACCGGCCCGCCGCCGCCTAAAACCAATGCGCGCGTCATGTCGGAACTCCTCCCTATTTCCAATCGATCTATTCACGAACGCGAGGTCCGCGCCAACCTGCCCTTCTCCCCTTGCGGGAGAAGCTGGCGGGCGTAGCCCGTCGGATGAGGGGTCGCGCAGGCGGTGGGATTTGCTTTCGAGAGGCTAGTTTGAGAGGTTCCGTCGACCCCTTGTATCTGGACTGTGGCGCTGAGGCGTGATCGGAGCGGCGCTGCGGGGGGATCGGCGTCCGCCGATCCCCCCGCGCGGCGGCTGGCGCCCGAGACCCCTCAGGCTGCAACCGTGGATGAGCAAGGGGCCCACCGCCGCGGTCACGCACGACCGAACAGTCGCTTGACATCCAATCGCATGCGCAAGGCAGGTTACCGTGGCGAAGATCATCTGTGGAGTGGACGTTTCCAGCGAGCGGCTGGACGCGCGCATCGGCCTTGAGGGGGCCGAGCTCAGCGTCGAGCGCACAGCCGGAGGCGTCGGCCGGCTGCTGGGGTTCTGCCGCCAGCACGGCGTCGAGCTGGTGGTGCTGGAAGCCACCGGCGGGTACGAGAAGCTGGCCTTCAGCCTCCTGTGGGCCGAGGGCCAGGCCTGCGCCATCGCCAACCCGCGCGCGGTGCGGCGGTTGGCCGAGAGCCTGGGTCTGTTGGAGAAGACCGACCGGATCGACGCCGGCGTGATCGCCCGGTACGGCGAGGTCAAAGGCCTCGTCGGCCAAGCCCCGGCCAGCGCCGCCCAGCAGAAACTCAGGGCTCTGGTGACGCGGCTCGGCCAGCTCACGGCGCTGAAGACCGCGCAGTCCAACCAACGCCGCCTGGTGGAGGACGCCGAGGTCCTGGCCTCGATCGACGAGGTCCTGGCTCTGGCGCGTCGCCAGATCCGCCGGCTCGAGGTCGCCATCGCCAGCCTGCTGGACCAGGACCCGCTCTGGCAGGCGCTGGACGAGACCTTCCGGTCCATCAAGGGCGTCGCCGATCGGACCACCGCCCGGCTGATGGCCGAGTTGCCGGAAATCGGCCAGGTCTCGAACAAGGCGATCGCCAAGCTGGCCGGCCTGGCGCCCATGGCCAAGGACAGCGGCAAACGAAGAGGCAAGCGCTCCATCCGCGGCGGCCGAAGCGCCGTCAGGTCCACGCTCTTCATCGTCGCCGAGGTGGTCAGACGCCACAACCCGGACTTCGCCGACCTCCACCATCGGTTGACTCAAGCCGGCAAGCCCAAGAGGGCCGTCCGCGTCGCCCTCGCCCGCAAACTGCTCGTGCGTCTCAACGCCAAAGCCCGCGACCAACGCGCCGCATGGAGCCTCGCCGCTTGACAAGCCAGACAGTCGCTCATCCGACGGGCCCCGTCCGCCACGCAAGGGGAGAAGGACATCCTGCGCTAGCCGCCCAGCGTCGGACGTTGGAACAGCGCCGGGCCGATCGTCCGGTTCAGCTCGAT
>DASXMK010000138.1:0-8973 GCA_036495705.1 Caulobacteraceae bacterium
CAGGGCGGTGGCCAGGATCCGGTCCGGGCCTGGCGGACAGGCGACCCGCACCAGGCCCTGCGGCTCGGCCTTCAGGCGCATGGCCACCTCTTCGATGGCTTCGGCTTCGGCCAGGGCGGCGCGGGCGTGGCGATAGACGTCCTGGCCGATCTCGGTGACGTTGAACCGGCGGGTGGAGCGCTCCACCAGGCGAACGCCGAGCTGGGCCTCGAGCGCGGCGACCCGCCGGCTCAAGCGGGACTTCGGCGTCCCCAGCGCCCGCGCGGCGGCGGAGAAGCCGCCGTGAGTGACAACGGCGGCGTAGAGGCCCAGGTCGTTCAGGTCGCGCATTGTTCTATTTCGGCAACGGTTAGTCCCATGATCGGCGTCTACCCGCCTCTGCGTTCTATGAATAGGTCCATGACGTCGTCAACAATTCATTCCGAAAGAGGCTTAACCCATGAAACTGCTCCATATCGATTCCAGCATCACCGGCCAGGCCTCGGCTTCGCGCCAACTGGCCGCCGCCATCACGGCCGAATTCGTCCGCGATAACCCTGGTCTCGAAGTCGTCCGTCGCGATCTCGAAGCCGCGCCGATCGCCCACCTCGACGGCGCCCTGCTGCCCGCGGCCCTGGCCGGCGGGGCCGACCTTCAGGAGTTCCTGGACGCCGACATCATCGTCATCGGCGCGCCGATGTACAATTTCGCCATTCCCAGCCAGCTCAAGGCGTGGATCGACCGCATCGTCATCGCCGGCCAGACCTTCCGCTACACCGAGACTGGGCCGCAAGGCCTGGCTGGAGGCAAGAAGGTGGTGATCGCCTCTTCGCGCGGCGGCCTCTACGGGCCTGGCACCGCGCAGGAAGCCCTCGATTTCCAGGAGAAATACCTGCGCACCATTTTCGGCTTCATCGGCGTCAGCGACATCGCCTTCGTGCGCGCCGAGGGCCTGGCCTTTGGACCGGAGCAGCGCGAAGCGGCGGTGCGCGGGGCCCTGGCGAGCGTGCGCCCGGCCATGGCGGAACCCGCTTTGGCGGCCTGAATCCAAGCGACGCCGCAGGCTGGATCGCGGTTCCGGGGCGCGATCCAGCCGGCTCCGCCTAAGGGAATTTCCTTAGGGATCAGACCCGAATTTTCCAATTCCCAACGCCGCGATAGTTCTCGCCCAAGCACAAGCTCCGCCTTGTCTGTCGAGGGAACTGTCGCATGACCAGCTTTTACCCGCCGGAGACGAATGAAGACTTTCTGCGAAAATTTCGCCGCTCTTCGCGTGACAAACGGATTCGTTCCTATTTTCCCATGGTGGCCATGATCCATTTCTCCATCTTGGCCGGCGTGGCCGCCTATTGCCTGAACCTGGCGCGCTGATCATCGTTTGCAGCGGAGACTCTACCGGGGGGGCGGCTGGATAGTCACAAAGGCCTCGTGACTCGTACTGCCAAGCTTGGTGACAACGTCCGACCTTTGGGCGCCAACCATCAAAGCGTGAGCTTGCCCAAAAGACAAAGTATTAGCATAACCTAGTAATTAGGATTATTATCGCTTGAGTGTCAGTGTAAGTGGCGGCACTCCCATTGGGACCACGAAAAGAATATTCGTGACCGGAGCTTTGATGAGCTAGGCTGTTACCGAAATTACCACCTCACCGCCTCGCAACCCGCATGGCCACCAGCGGGAGACAACCCGAAGGATGTCCTTAAGAGAGCGCAAGAAGCTCGCCACCCGCAATGCCTTGATCCAGGTGGCGCGCAAGCTCTTCGCCGAGAAAGGCTACCGGAAGACTACCCTGGAGGACATCTGCGAGCAGGTGCCGATCCACGTCACCACCTTCTTTTCGTATTTCGAGAGCAAGGAGGAGCTGGCGTTCGCCAAGACCCTGGACGCGCTTGAATCCCTCCGCGCTCTGGTGCGTGAACGGCCCCCAAACGTCGACGTCATTACGACCTATTGGAACTTCTATTACAGCTTTGACCTGCGGGTCCACGAGGAAGAGCGGGAGGTCATGTTCCGCAACGAGGGCGGACTGGTGCTCAAAAGCCGCTACGCCGCCTACGTGCAGCAAAAGTACGAAACCGAGATGGCCAGAGCGTTGGCCGAAGAGGCCGGCCGCGATCCCGAGACCGACCTTTATTCCAGGATCTGCGCCAACATCCTGTTTGGAACCCTGGTCGCCGGCGGGCAATGGCTGAGCTCGCAACCCGACCAGACAGGCCTGCCGAGCCACACTGCCGACGTTACCCAGCTCATCCTTTCGCGGCTGCCTTCACGGGCTGAAATCGAGGCCGCGGAGCGCAAACTGACCGGCCGTCGCGCCAAGAAGTCGGCCGCACGGCTCTCTCGAAGGAAACAGGCCGAGACCTAGGCTTCGGCGGTCTGCGCCGGCGGCTTTTGCTCAATGGTTCGCCGAGGCGATCGCGCCGATCGAGATCATGCCCACGGCCAGGCTGGCGATCAGGCGCAGGCCCGGCGAGGCGCGCCCGGTCGGTGAAGTTCGCGTATAGCTCGCCCGCCAAATCAATGGGATCGTCACCACCAAGCTTAGAATCCACATGGATGAGAAATACCCCAGCGCCGCGAGGACCGCCGCCAGCCCCGCGACGATTTCCAAGCGTCGGTCAATCGAGGGGGTCCATACGGGGGAGCCTTCACCCCCACTCTTCATAGCCTCACCTGGCGGAGGCGACTTCTTCAGGGCCTCGCCGGCTGGAGGTGGAGAATGGGCTCCCGCGAGCGGTGGGTCCGCAGGCGCGTGGCGAAGCCGTTTCAGAGTCGCGATCAGTGCGTCGATGTGAGCTTCAAGCGGAGGGGAGGTCGCGTCCATCCAGTGGAGATTGATCAGGTTATAGCGAAGTGCGCCTTGCGGCGTGGCCTCCTCGGTGCGGAAGGGGATGACAATGGCGCCGGCTTCCAAGGCCGCGGACACCTCCCGGCGCACGTGCGCCGACTCGTTTGTGTTGTTGGTAAAGACCAGGACCATGGCCCCGGCCTCGGTCAGCGCGCCGATGATCGCATCCTGCCATTCGGCCCCGTAGGGAATGTCGCGCGGGGCGATCCAGCACCGCTCGCCCTTTTCCTCCAAGGCGTGGCACACGCGGTCCGCGACCAGCTTGTCCTTGCTCGAATAGCTGATGAAGACATCGTGGGGCATGGCGACTCCTACGGTGACGGCGGTTATTTCGCGCCATTTTTGACAGCGCCATGACGCCGCCGGTAGCTGGTGGAGCCGAGGGGAATCGAACCCCTGACCTCCTCATTGCGAACGAGGCGCTCTACCATCTGAGCTACGGCCCCTCCCGTTCCGGAGGAAGGGCGCGAGATAAGGGTCGGGCCACGGCGGTGTCAAGGAACCCGCCTTGCCACGCGCCGCCCCCGCCGATACCAGACGGCGAACCTTAAGCGGACGGTCATGACCATCATCTGGCACCTTCTATTTTTCGCGGCCGTCGTCCTCGGCTATCTGCTGCAGCTGCTGGTCTGGCTGGTCATCGCCAACGCCGTCGTCAGCTGGCTGATCGCCTTCGACATCATCAACCTGCGCAACCGCACCGCCTACGCCGTCGTGCGCGGACTGGATCGGGTGGTCTCGCCGCTTCTGCGGCCATTTCGGCGCTTCATCCCGCCGCTAGGCGGCATGGACATCACTCCGGTGATCCTGATCGTCTTGATCGCGGCGGCGCAACAGACCCTGCTCGGCCCCCTGATCGCTTGGCTGGACGCCATGAGCAGCGGCGCCATGCAGACTTAAATCAAGCCCAGCTCGCGCGCCGCCAGGCCGGCGATGTCCAAGGCCGGAGTGGCGTCCCAGCCATCGCCGAGGGTCCATGAGGCGGAGAGCCCGGCGTAGGCCAGCACCCAGCGCAGATAGCGCTCAAGGTCCAGGCCGGCCTCGGCGGCAATGATCCGCGCCCGGCGCACCAGCATGCCCGGCGCGCCGGCGGTGGCGATGTCCGGGTTGCAGGCGATGTTGGCGTAGTCGAAGCCGCGCTCGCCGATCAGGCCCTTGGGGTCGATGGCCAGCCAGCCGCGCGCGCCGGCGTCGAGCACATTGTCGTGGTGCAGGTCGCCGTGCAGGGGCCGCACGTCGCGCGGATTGGCCAGGAGCGCCTCAGCCGTGGCCTGAGCGGCCGCCAACACGCCGCCATGGCGCGCGGCCGCAGGCATCAGGGCGCGGAACCAGACCGGCAGGGGCACGAGGCTTTCCGGCGGCGGCGCCTGGCGCGGGGCGTGCAGGCGCGCCAGGGTGCGGCACAGGACCCTCGTCGCTTCGTCGTCCTCGCCGCTGCGGGCCATGGCCGCCAGCGAGCGCGGGCCGCTCGCCCGCTCCAGGAGGATCGCCGGGCCCTCACGTTCTAACACGCTTGCGGCGCCGTGGCCCGCGAACCAGTCCATCAACGCTCCGCCGAGGCGTTCCTCCTCCCCGCCGGCGATCTTCAGCATGGCCGGCGCGCCACGGTGGATGACCGGGGCCAGGCGCGAACTCACCGCGCCGTGGTAACAATTGGCGAACGACTCACCGTCGGGCGTGAGGCCCCAGCGGCTCATCCACGGCTCGAAGTCGTCAGAAGTCATGCGCGAGGTCGACGGCGCGGGCGAGCCATGGGGCCGGATCGCCGGCGTGGTAGGGATGTTCGGAGGGCTCGATGGCGTCGAGGAACGCCTGGTAGATCAGCGCCTGGCGGGCGGCGGCGAGCGGCGCGATGAGGCCCTCCGCCCGTTCGCAATCCATGCCGGGCGCGCGGGCGAGCCACGCCTCGCGCCAGGCTTGTCGGGCGCCGTCCCGGTCCGCTGGCGCAATCCTGTCGAGGAACGCGCATTGGTCGAGCTGGGGGTGGCCGAGACCGCAATCGCCCCAGTCGTGCAGGACCAGCGCGCCAAACTCCGCGTGAAAATGGCCACCGCGAAAATTGCCGGCGTGGAAGTCGCCATGGACCAGGGTGTCGCCCGGGCCGCAGTCGGCCAGCGCCGCCAATCGTCGCGGCAAGGCGGCGACGAAGGCTGCAAGGCCTGCGCGCCGCTCGCCATCCAAACCGTCCGCCAGACGCTCGGCGAGGTTCGATAGCAGCGAGCACAGGGCGTCGCCGCGCCAGTCCGGCATGCCCAGCGCCAGCAGGTCTTCGTCCCGGCCGATATGGCGGCTCTGCAGGCCGACCAGCAGCTCGATCATCGGCCGCTGCAGGTCGGGCCCGGCGTCGTACAGGTCCTCGCCCGCGGATTCCGCCATCAGCAACCGAGCCCCTTCGTGGGCCAGCATCCGCGGTGTCGCCTCCGCCGCCAGATGGGCGATGACCGCGCCTTCGTGGGCGAAGAACGGCGGGACCACCTTGAGCCACACCGAGCCGCTGGCGATGGGCAGGCGCCACAGGCTGGAGAGGTTCCAGGTGCGGATCTGCACCGGCGGCGCGGTGAGCTCGAGCCCGCGTTCGGCCATGCGCGCCCGCGCCCACGCAAGGTCCGCCGCCGGTCCGCCCGGCCGGGCGTAGGCTAGGCGCAGGGGATGATCGGCGATTTGCCCGGCCCACGGGCCCGCGCCGGCGACGGGACCGCCGACCTCGGCAAGATAGGTGACCCGCCCGCCCGGCGGGGCAGGATACTCGGCCTCGAGAAGCCGCAGGATCACAGCTTCGAAGCCATGGCGGCGACGGAACGCCTCGACCACCGGAGCGACGTCCTGCCACCACGGCGTCGCGACCGGCAGGGCCGGCAGGGCCCCCAGGATTGAGCCATCGACGGTCGACAGCACCAGGGCCGCCGTGCGGGGCGGGTGTTCGATCATGGCGCGGTTCTGGGCCATCGCGCGGCCCTCGCCAAGCCATCAAGGCCGGGGACCCTCCTTCCTCAACCGACCGAGGAAGGAGGACGCCTCGCCCCTCAGATGTAGCGACGCAGGGACCTAGCCAGCTCCGAGGCGCTAGTTTTCTTGCGCGCTTGCGGCGGCTGATAGGCGACCCGGGCGTGCTCAACGCAATACGGGCCTTCCTCGCTCGCCCGGCGGCCACAGAAGGTGAACTCGGCCGTGGCCGGATCGCCAATCGGCCATTTGCACATGTGCGCCCCCAGGGTCAGGACCGTGGCCGTTCCTGGTTCCTCAACGAGCGGCAACGGGCGCGGCGCGATGCGGGCCAGCGCGTCCGGCTTTGGCCCCTCGGCTCGGCGATGAGCGCCCGCCCCCGCCGTCGCCGGCCGCACCGGCCGGGAGGTCCGGAACGCCGGCCGCGTCGGCTGCGAAGGCGTCGCCCGCCCGGACAGGCCCAGGCGATGGACCTTGCCGATCACGGCGTTGCGCGTCACCCCGCCCAATTGCTTGGCGATCTGGCTCGCCGACAGCCCCTCCAGCCACAGCTTCTTGAGGATTTCGACCCGTTCGTCCGTCCAGCCCATGAGGACCCTCCGCCCCTGGTTTCAAGCGACCGGCGACGGCGAAGCGCCGATCTACATATTGTGTGTTAGTTGGTGTCCCCGCCGTTGACCTACAACATATCGTAACCTCTTCGCATGGGTCCACAATAGGCGCCATCCACCTGTCCACAGGTTCCATATGTTGAATCACAGGCGCTGCGACTTGCGCGGCGCATGGGCCGGGAGCACATGGGGCCCATGAAGGACATGCCCGCGGCCCTCGCCCCGCCACAGCCGCGCGCCTACCACGGGGCCAACTGGGAGGGCCTGCGCACCCTGTATCTGCGTGAGGTGCGGCGCTTCTGGAAGGTCGGGGCCCAGACCCTGGCCGCGCCTGTGGTGACCGCCCTGCTCTATATGCTGGTGTTCGTGGTCGCCGTGCGCGGGGCCGCGCCGCCCATCGAAGGCGTGCGGTTCGCCACGTTCGTCGCACCGGGCCTGATCATGATGCAGATCCTGGCCAACGCCTTCGCCAATTCGTCATCCAGCCTCCTGCAAGCCAAGATGAACGGCCTGATCGGCGACTTCATCACTCCACCGCTCACTCCCGCCGAGCAGGTC
The DNA here is from genome assembly GCA_036495705.1 of Caulobacteraceae bacterium. GTDB lineage: Bacteria > Pseudomonadota > Alphaproteobacteria > Caulobacterales > Caulobacteraceae > Acaudatibacter. The sequence goes on from DASXMK010000138.1 coordinate 6,940, forward strand.
GCCGGTTTCGCCCTGGGCGCCGCCACCCGCGGCGTCGCCGTCGGCGCCGTTACCGCCCTGGCGGTGCTGCCCTTCGCCCACCTCACCATCGCCCACCTGTGGGCCGTGGTGTTCTTCGGCACGGGCGCGGCGCTGACCATGGGGTTGCTCGGCCTGGTGGCCGCCATCTGGTCGGTGCGCTTCGATCACATCGCCGCGGTGAGCAACTTCATCATCATGCCCATGACCTTCCTCTCGGGCACCTTCTATCTGGTCTCACGCCTGCCCGAGCCGTTCCGCTCAGCCAGCCATTTCAACCCGTTCTTCTATATGATCAGCGGCTTCCGCTACGGCTTCATCGGCCAGATGGACGGCTCCCTGGCAGCCGGCGTGGTCACCACCACGGGGCTCACCGTCGCCCTGGCCGCGGTGTGCCTGTGGATGTTCGCCACCGGCTACCGCCTGAAGACCTGAACCCCACTCCTGACGCGTTGACATCGCCGCCTCGCGGGAACAAAACGCCGCGCTTCCCGTCCCCGCGCCCCGCGCGGGGACGCATCGCTTTGTACGAAGGGAAGCCATGCCCCCGCCCGCGGTTCCGGAAGATCACCTCCTCGGCGTCTACGCCCGCGCCCCGTTGGCGTTCGAGCGCGGCGAGGGCGTGCGCCTCTACACCGCCGAGGGCGAAGCCTATCTCGACTGCCTGGCCGGGATCGCCACCGTAGGCCTTGGCCACGCCCACCCTAAGCTCGTTCAGGCGGTCAAGGATCAGGCCGAGAAGCTCTGGCATGTCTCGAACATCTTCCGCATCCCTGGCCAGGAGGCCCTGGCCGCGCGCCTGACCGAGGCGACCTTCGCCGACGTGGTGTTCTTCACCAACTCCGGGACCGAGGCGGTCGAATGCGCCCTGAAGATGGCCCGCAAATATCACTGGGCGGCGGGCGATCCCGAGCGGATCGAGATCATCGGCTTCGAGGGCGCCTTCCACGGCCGCAGCTATGCCGCCGTCTACGCGGCCGGCAATCCGAGCTACGTCGAAGGCTTCGGTCCGGCCCTGCCCGGCTACGCGCGCCTGCCGTTTGGCGAAATAGAGGCGTTGGAGGCGGCCTTGGGGCCGAAGACGGCGGCGGTGATCATCGAGCCGGTGCAGGGCGAGGGCGGCGCGCGGTCGCTTCCCGAAAGCGACCTCAGCCGCCTGCGCGCCTTGTGCGATGAGGCCGGGGCCCTGCTGATTTATGATGAGATTCAATGCGGCCTGGGGCGCACCGGCCGGCTGTTCGCGCACGAGTGGGCGGCGGAAGCGGCCCCTGACATTATGTGCGTGGCCAAGGCCCTGGGCGGCGGCTTCCCGATTGGCGCCTGCCTGGCGACGGTTCGCGCCGCGTCTGGCATGAGCGTCGGCTCCCACGGCTCGACCTATGGCGGCAATCCCCTGGCCATGGCCGTCGGCCTGGCGGCCTTCGAGGAGCTCAGCAAACCCGAGACACTGGAGCATGTGAACCGCATCGCGCTGTACTTCTCGCAGCAGCTGTCGGGCCTGAAGGACCGCTTCCCGGACATCATCGAGGACATCCGCGGCAAGGGCCTGCTGATCGGCGTCAAGCTTATCCCCAACAACCGCGAGTTCATGGCCGCGGCCCGGGACCAGAGGCTGCTGATCGCCGGCGGCGGCGAGAACTGCGTCCGCCTGCTGCCCCCGCTGGTGATCACCGAGGCGGAGGCCCGCGAGGCCGTCGAAAAGCTCGAGGCCGCCTGCGAGGCCATGCGGCGGAAGGCGGCGGCGTGAGCGCGCCCCGGCACTTCCTCGATCTGTGGTGTCTCGACGCCCAGGCCCTGCGCGCCATCATGGGTGAGGCCCACGCCCGGAAGGCGGCGCGCAAAGGCTGGGGTCAGGCGCGAGCAGACGCCGACGCGCCGCTGGCCGGGCGCACGGTGGCGATGATCTTTCAAAAGAACTCCACCCGCACCTGGTTTTCGTTCGACGCCGCCATCCGCCAGCTCGGCGGGGCCAGCATCATCTCCACCGGCGCCGACATGCAGCTGGGACGGGGCGAG
>DASXMK010000139.1:0-7627 GCA_036495705.1 Caulobacteraceae bacterium
GCCGCCAGCTGCATCGCCGTGGCCCGCGAGATCGGCGACCGCATGCTGGCCCGCGAGCCGGTGGACGTGGGTGAGGCGGTCGAGTTCGTGGTGCGCCTGATCCTGGGCGGCCTGCCGGCCCTGCCGCGCACCTCCGCCTGATGGCCGACCTGGCGCTGCGCCGGTTTCAGCTGCGGCTGATGCTGTCGCTGCCGGCCCCGATCCTGCGCGCCCTGGCCGGCGGCGGGACCGTGCACATCGGCGGCCGCACCCTGGATCCGCGACTGCAGTTCCTGGCCAGCCAGGCCGCCGGCGCGCCACCGCTGTCCAGCCTGCCGCTGGCCGACGCCCGGGCCGGAGCGGCGGGCATGACCGCGCTGCTGAGCGGGCGGCCGGAGACCGGCGTCAAGGTGGAGGCCCTGACCGTTCCCGGGGCCGACGGCGAGATCGCCGCCCGGGCCTATCGCCCGCAGACCCAGAACGAGGCGAGCCCGCTGCTGGTCTTCGCCCACTTCGGCGGCGGGGTGATCGGCGATCTCGACACCTGCGAGGTGTTCTGCGCCATCCTGGCCAAGGAGGCGCGCCTCCCGGTGCTGTCGGTGGACTATCGTCTGGCCCCGGAACACCGCTTCCCGGCCGGACTGGACGACTTTATCGCGGCCTATCGCTGGGCGCGCGACAACGGGGCCCGGTTCGGCGCGCCGGCGGGCGTGGCGGCGGTGGGCGGGGATTCCATGGGCGGCAACTTCGCGGCCGTGGCCTGCCAGGAGCTGAAGCGCCTGGGCGAGGTTCAGCCGGCGCTGCAGCTGCTGATCTATCCGGCCCTGGACGTCGCCGGCGAAGGGCCGGCGATGACCACCTACGCTCAGGCCTGGCCGCTGTCGCGCGCCACCATGGAATGGTTCATGGGCCAGTACATGGGCCCGGAGGATTCGCCCGGCGATCCGCGTCTCTCGCCGGTGCGCGAGCGCGACCTGCGCGGCCTGGCCCCGGCGGTGATCGCCACCGCTGGCTTCGATCCCCTGCTCGACCAGGGCGAAGGCTACGCCCGGGCGCTGGCCGACGCCGGGGTGGTGACCCGCTATCGCCGCTTCGACGCCCTGGCCCACGCCTTCACCGCCATGACCATGACCCCGGCCGCCGACGCCGCTTGCCGCGAGATCGCCGCCCTCACGCGTGAAACCTTGGCCGGCGGGGACGACTCAGGAGCCTCTTGATGCGGGCGCTGGTGGTCGAACGGTTGGCCCCGGGCCACGCCGGCTGTGGGCTAAAGAACCTGCCGACCCCCGAGCCCGGCCCCGGCGAGGCGCGCCTCAAGGTCAGGGCCGCCTCGGTCAATTTCCCTGACCTGCTGATGACCCGCGGCGAATACCAGCACAAGCCGGCCCTGCCGTTCGTCGGCGGCCTGGAAATGGCCGGTGAGGTCGAGGCGGTGGGTGAAGGGGTGGTGGGTTGGCGGCCCGGCGACGCGGTGGTGTGCGGTGGGGCCGGCGGCTTCGCCGAGCAGGCGATCGTGCGAGCGGCGAGCCTGCGGCCCAAACCGGCGCGGATGTCGTTCAGCGAGGCGGCCGCCTATGGCGCGGCCTATCTCACCGCCTTCGTCGCCTTGGTGTGGCGGGCCAAGGCCAAGCCGGATGAGTGGGTGCTGGTCCACGGGGCGGCCGGCGGCGTCGGCCTGGCGTGCGTGGATCTGGCCAAAGCGTTGGGGCTGCGAGTCATCGCCGCCTCGGCCTCGGACGCCAAGCTGGCGGTGGTGGCGCGCGAATACGCCCCCGACGCGACGTTGAACATCACCGGCGGGTTCCGCGAGAAGGTCAAAGCGCTGACCGCCGGCCGCGGGGCCGACATCGTCTATGATCCGGTGGGCGGGGACGTTTTCGACGAAAGCACCCGTTGCATCGCCTTCGAAGGGCGTCTGCTGGTGGTCGGCTTCACCTCGGGGCGGATTGCGACCATTCCCGCCAACATTCCCCTGATCAAGGGCTTCTCGGTGGTCGGCGTGCGGGCCGGCGAGTACGGCCGTCAGTTCCCCGACCGCGGGGCGGAAAACCTCAACGCCATCTGGAGCATGGCCGAGGGCGGCCAGACCCGGCCACGGGTCCACGCCGAACTGCCCTTGGCCCGCTGGCGCGAGGCCTTCGGACTGCTCGAGAACCGGGCGGTGATCGGCAAAGCCGTTATCCGGCCGGACCTTTAACAGCCGCGAGCCGTTCCGCCTCAAGGCCGCGCCGTGGAAATTGCGGTCTGGATGTGTCTTATGTCGTCCTCAGGTTAGTCACAGCCCGGAGTTCCCCCGGAGATAAATTGATGAGCAGGCGCGCTCCTGCTTTTCCGATCGTAGGTGTTGGAGCCTCGGCCGGCGGCGTGGAGTCGCTGGAAGGCCTATTCAAGGGAATGCCGGCCCAGCCGGGCGTCGCCCTGGCCGTGGTCACCCACCTCAGCCCCGAGCGCGAAAGCCTGCTGCACGAGATCATCGCCCGCCACACCGACCTGACGGTGGAGATCGCCGCCGACGACGCGACCGTGCAGGCGAACCATGTCTACGTCCTGCCCGCCGACGCCATCCTCGGCATCGAGAACGGTCGCCTGCAGATGCACAAGCCGGCCCCCGGGCAGCGCGAGCGCAAACCGATCGATATCTTCTTGAGCGCCCTGGCCAAGGATTGCGGGGAGCAGGCCGGGGCCATCATCCTGTCGGGCGGCGACAGCGATGGAGCGTTGGGAGCCAAGGCGATCAAGGAGCGCGGCGGGCTGACCATGGCCCAGACCGCCGACGGACACGGCCCCACCCATCCGGAAATGCCGGCCAGCGCCATCGCCACCGGCTATGTCGACCTGGCCATCCCAGTGGGGGAAATGGGCCGGCGGCTGGCCGATTTCGCGCGCGGCTTTTCGCAGTTCGACGACATGGTGGCCGATTCTACCGACGCCGCGGCCAAGGTCGAGTGGGCCCAGGCGCGCGACGAAATCTGGACCATCCTGCGCCAGCAGATGGGTCACGACTTCAGCGGCTATAAGCCCAGCACCTTTAGCCGGCGTGTGCACCGGCGGATGCAGGTGGCGCAGGTCACCACCCTGGAAGGCTATCTCCAGCGGCTGCGGCGCGACCAGACCGAAACCAACGCGCTGTTCCGCGATCTGCTGATCAACGTCACCAATTTCTTCCGTGACGGCGAGGCTTTCGAGGCCCTGAGCCGGCTGGTCGTTCCAGGCCTGTTCGACGGCCGCGGCGCGGACGACACCGTGCGCGTCTGGGCGCCAGGGTGCGCCACCGGCGAAGAGGTCTATTCCATCGCCATCCTGCTAAGCGAACACATGGACACTCTGGCCGCCGCGCCCCGGGTGCAGATCTTCGCCACCGACATCAACGAGCGCTCGCTCGCCGTGGCCCGGGCGGGGCACTATCCGCAAGAGTCCCTCGAGGGCGTGTCGGACGCGCGCCGGGCGCGATTCTTCATCCGCGACGGCGGCGGCTATGCCGTCGCCAAGAACGTGCGCGAGTTGTGCATCTTTTCGCCGCACAGCGTCATCCGCGATCCGCCGTTTTCGCGCATGGACCTGATTTCGTGTCGCAATCTGCTGATCTATTTCGGGGCCGACGCGCAGCGCCAGATCATTCCGATCTTTCACTATTCCCTGCGTCCGCACGGGGTGCTGTTCCTGGGGGCTTCGGAGAACGTCAGCCAGTTCAACGAGCTGTTCACGGCCATCGACAAGAAGCACCGCATCTATCGCAGCCGCGACGACGCCACCTCTAAGGTTCGCCTGTCGAGCCTGCTGGCCAATCTGCACCGGACCACATCCGGCCTCGACCTGACCGTTCGCCCGCCCGCCGCCGCCGCCATCAGCCTGCGCGACGCGGTCAACGCCCAGGTCATGGGCGATTTCGCCCCGGCCCATGTGACCGTCGATCGCGACGGCGAGGTCGTCTACTACTCGACCCGGACCGGGAAGTATCTCGAAGCCGCCCAGGGCTCGCCGAGCCGCGAACTGGTGACCATGGTGCGCAAGGGGCTGCGGGTCGATGTGCGCGCGGCGTTCCGTGAGTGCGTCGAGAGCGGACGGCGCGTAGTGCGTCCGGGCGTGATGATGGAGGATCAGGAGGGCCGCACCCAACTCCTGGCCATCATCGTGGAGCCGCTGGCCCAGCGCGACAGCGATCGGCGGCTGTACCTGGTGCTGTTCATCGACGATGGCCCGCCGCGCAGCCGGGACGCGGCGCTGACCGAGGCGCGCGGCGACGCTGCCGGCGACACCCTGCATCTGGAAGCGGAGCTGCGCGAAACCCGCGAGCGCCTGCAGTCGCTGGTCGAGGAATATGAAACCGCGCTGGAGGAGCTGAAATCCTCCAACGAGGAGCTGGTCTCGCTCAACGAGGAACTGCAGTCGACCAACGAGGAGCTGGAAGCCTCGAAGGAGGAGATGCAGTCGCTGAACGAGGAACCGCAGACGGTCAACGCCGAGCTGCACGGCAAGGTCGACGCCCTGGACGCCGCCAACAGCGACCTGCAGAATCTGTTCGCCAGCACCCAGGTGGCCACCATCTTCCTGGACAAGGACCTGATCATCCGCAGCTACACCCCGCCGGTGAGCCAGATGTTCAACATCCTGCCCAGCGACCGGGGCCGTCCGATCACCGATCTGGCCAGCCGCTTGGCCATTCCGGCCCTGGCCGAGGACCTGCGCGCCGTACTGCGCCGCGGCCGGAAGGTGGAGCGCCGCATCGATCATGACGACGCCACCTTCCTCCTGAGGATCCTGCCTTACCGCGACAGCCACCAGCGCAACGAAGGGGTGATCGTCACCCTGGTCGACGTCACCACCCTGACCCGGGCGGAGGCCCACCTGCAGGTGCTGATCGCCGAGCTCAACCATCGCGTGAAGAACATGCTGACGGTGGTCATCGCCATCGCGTCCCAGACCTCCGCCGGCTCGGTGAAGGATTTCCAGGCCGGCCTGGTCGACCGCCTGCACGCCATGGCCCGCTCCTACGAGCTGCTGTCGCGGGAAAACTGGACCCGAGCCCCGCTCGAAGACCTAATCCGCCTGGAGCTGGCGCCTTTTGGCCTGGAGCGCATTACCCTGAGGGGACCGCCGATTCAGGCCGATCCCAAACAAGCCCTTTCCGTCGGCATGGTGGTGCACGAACTGGCGACCAACGCAGGCAAATATGGCGCGCTCAGCTCCGAGACCGGCACGGTCGAGGTCAGCTGGTCACGCTCGGCCGTCAATGGCGCGGGTCTCATCGAGATCGCCTGGCGCGAGCGCGGCGGTCCCGAGGTGTCCGAACCCATTCGCCGGGGCTTCGGCCTGAAGCTGGTCGAGCGCGAGGCGGCCTACAACCTCGGCGGCGCCGCCAAGATCGAGTTCCAGCCGCAAGGCCTATCGGCGACCCTGTCGTTCCCGGCCCCCGTTGGTGAGATCGATGGCTAGCCCGGCGCCGCGCCCGCGCGTCCTGGTGGTCGACGACGAATGGCTGATCGCCGAGCTGATCGCGGATGTGCTCAAGGACGCCGGCTTCGAAGTCGTGGGCCCGGCCCCGCGGGTCAGCGTCGCCCTGGCGCTGATTGACGCCAAGGCCCCGGCTGCGGCGGTGCTGGACGTGAGCCTCGGGGCCGAGCGGAGTTTCCCGATCGCCCGGGTCCTGGCCGAGCGCGGCGCGCCGTTCGTGTTCATGACCGGCTATGGCGGGGCCGACGTGCCGGCCGAGTTCAGCGGCTATCCCCTGCTCGGCAAGCCGGCGGCGATCACCACCCTGGGCCAGGAGGTGCGCAAGTTGCTGGCGAGCCGATCGCGCCGCCGCCGCCCGCCGCCCACATTGACACTGGGAACCGCTTCGCCTATCCCCGCGCGCTCATTCGCGCCGGCCTCAGAGCGGGGCGCGTCCCGTGCTGGAGCCCCGAAGTGAAGCGGACCTATCAACCGTCCCGGCTGGTGCGCAAGCGCCGTCACGGCTTCCGCGCGCGCATGGCGACCAAGAACGGCCAGAGGGTCATCGGCCGGCGCCGCGCCCGCGGCCGCAAGCGCCTCACCGCTTAAGCTAGAGGCCCTGAGCCCGACCTCCGGCGGTGAAGCCGCCATCGAACGCCTGAGAAAACGACCGGACTTCCTGGCCGCGGCCCGGGGCAAGGCCAGCGCGGCCGGCGCGGTCCTGGCCCAAGCCCGCAACCGGGCCGACGGCGTGGCGACCATCCGCATCGGCTTCACGGCCACCCGCCGGATCGGCGGGGCGGTGGTCCGCAACCGCGCCAAGCGCCGCCTTCGCGAGGCCGCGCGTCTGCTTGTCCCCCTTCAAGCCCGGCCAGGATGCGACTATGTGTTCATCGCGCGCCAGGGGACGGTCACCCGGCCCTGGGCGCGCCTGCTTGACGATATGAGAACCACGCTGCAAAGGCTCGCCGCCGACTTGTGAGCCTGGGCGGTTTCCACGCGCCCTCCGACCCCGAACCGATGACGAACGAAAACCGCAACCTGATCATGTTCGCCCTCATCGCCGGGCTGATTCTGCTTGGCTATGAGACCTTTATCGTCGGGCCGCAGCGGGGCCGGCTGGCCGCCGAGCGTCAGGCCGTGGCCGCGGCCGCGCCGGCGCAGGCGAACGCGGCTGCGCCCCCGACCCTCAGCCTTCCGGCCGCCCTGGCTCAGAGCCCAAGAGTGCGGATCGACACGCCTTCGCTGTCGGGCTCGATCAATCTCAAAGGCGCGCGCTTCGACGACCTGTTCCTCAAGGGCTACCACGAGGATGTCGCCAAGACCTCGCCTCTGGTGCAGCTGTTGCGCCCCGAGGGCGTCACCGACGCCTACTACGCCAGCCAGGGCTGGGTCGGGGCCAATCTGCCAGGCCTGCCGGACGACAACACGGTCTGGACCGTGACGAGCGCCGGGCCGCTAACCCCGGCGCATCCGGTGCAGCTGATCTACGCGTCTCCCGGCGGCTTGACGTTCACCCGGACCATCGCCGTGGACGCCAATTCCATGTTCACGATCACCGACGCGGTGGCGAACACCGGCGCGGCCCCGGTGGCCATCGCCCCTTATGCGGCGGTGCGGCGCATCGGCCTGCCGGGGGGCCTGGGCAAGTCCGGGATCGTGCACGAAGGCGCCATCGGCGTGCTCGGGACCGACACCCAGCAGCTCAAGCTGTCGAGCTACAAGGACTGGAAGAAGAAGGGGACCCAGGATTGGCCTTCCCGCGGCGGCTGGCTGGGGATCACCGACAAATACTGGATGGCGAGCTTCATTCCCCCGCAGAACGAGCCGCTTCAGGCGAGCCTGCGGGCGGCGCCGGACGCGGCCGGCGACGACATCTACGAAGCCGCCTATCTGGGCGCGGCGCGCACCCTGGCCCCCGGCGCGCGGGCCGAAGAGACCACGCATCTGTTCGCCGGCGCCAAGACCATGCCGGCGCTCAACGGCTACAAAGCCAGCCTGGGGATCCCGCGCTTCGACGACGCCGTCGACTGGGGCCACCTGTGGTTCCTGACCAAGCCGATCTTCACCCTGCTGGAATTCTTCTACCAGAAGGTTGGCAATTTCGGCGTCGCCATCCTGATGCTGACCGTGGTCATCCGCCTGATCACTTTTCCCCTGGCCAACCGGGGGTTCGAGATGGGCGTCAAGATGAAGAAGATCCAGCCCGAGCTGCAGG
>DASXMK010000140.1:0-3723 GCA_036495705.1 Caulobacteraceae bacterium
ACCAGGACCTCGACCCCCGATTGAGCGGCATGATCGAGTCCGGCGGCGTAGACCGGGTCGAGATCGGCGCAGGCGGCGAAGGCCTCGCAGTCGCCGCGCTGAACCACAAACAATTGCACGGCCCGCTCGCCTTCGGCGACCCGGGCCGTCAGCTCGCGAAGGTGCCGGGCCGAACGGGCGGCCACGCAGTCGGGAAATTCCGCCAGGGCGCCGCTGCGCCGCAGGTGGACGTTCTTGACCTCCAGCCAGCAACTCGGACGGCCAGGGGTTTCGAGCACGAAATCCACCCGGCTCGCCTCGCCCATGCGCACCTCGCGCCGGTGCAGGGCATAGCCCGTCAGCTCGGGAATGGCGTCGGCGGCCAGGGCTTCGGCCACCAGGCGATTGGGGTGCAGGGTGTTGATCCCCACCAGTCCGCCGTCGGCCTCGACCAGCTCCAGGGTCCAGCCGAGCTTGCGCTTGGCCCCCTCGGCCGGAGACACCCAGACCGTCAGCCCGGGGGTGTTGAGGCCCAGCATGGCCCCGGGATTGGGACAGTGGCTGACGATCTCGCGGCCGTCGTCCAGGCGCACGTCGGCGAAGAAGCGCTTGTAGCGCGCTGTCAGGGCGCCGCGGGCCAGGGGCTGGGTCAGGAGCACGGCGGGCCTATGCCTGTGAGGCGGCGCCTAAGTCAAAGGGGCCGGCTGTCGGCGGACCCCCATCCCCCGCTTCGCGGGTACTTCCCCCTTGTGATGGGGGAAGAGAGCCGTTCTCTTCCCCCCGCACCGGGGGGAAGTGTCCCGCAGGGACGAAGGGGGGATGCCCCTATGCCTGGATGCGCTAGGCGGCGGTGTCCACCACGCTGGTCTTGTAAAAGGCGATGAGGGATTCCAGGCGCTGGATCTCCGAACCGATGTCCTCGGCCTCGGAATCGGCAAGCGCGCCCCCGGCCAATTGGGCCTGCTTCCGGGCGATCAGAGCCTCCCACGACTCGACTCGCGTGCGATCCATCATGGTCATTGCTCAAGCTTGATGTGAGTCGCTTGTTTTTGCAGCACAACCTTGGCGCAGCGGCGTTTTGACGCGCCGTCACCCGTGATCCTCGGGTGGTTGCGATCGGTTGCCGCGTTGGCCCCAGCGTCCTATGCCCGCCTCGCCACATGCCTGAAAGGAGGCGGCCGTGACCAGCTCCGATCCTGTCACCGCCGCGGTGCTGATCATCGGCGACGAGATCCTTTCGGGCCGCACCCAGGACACCAACCTCAACGCCATCGCCCGGCATTTGGGCGTGCACGGCGTGGACGTGGCCGAGGCCCGTGTCGTCGGCGACGTGAAGGCCGAGATCATCGCCGCCGTGAACGCACTGCGCGCCCGCTATGACTATGTCATCACCACCGGCGGCATCGGGCCGACGCACGATGACATCACCGCCGACTGCGTGGCCGAGGCTTTCGGCGTCGAGCTTTACGAACACCCCGAGATCATCGCCATGATGACCGCGCGCTTCGGCGGCGAACTCAACGCCGCGCGCCGGCGCATGGCCCGGGTGCCGGTGGGCGGGAGCCTGGTCAGGAACCCGGTCCAAGGCCCGCCGGGCTTCCAGATCGGCAACGTCTTTGTCCTCGCCGGCGTGCCGATGATCATGCGCGGGATGATGGAGGACGTGGTCACCCACCTGCGCACTGGCCAGGTGGTGATTTCGCGCACCGTGCGCGTCGAAGGGGCCGGCGAGGGGGCGATCGCCGCGCCCCTCGAGGCCCTGGCCGTGGCTCATCCGAAGCTCTCCCTCGGCAGCTATCCTTTCTATGGGCCCGAGGGTTACGGCGCCAATCTCGTCATCCGTGGCCGCGACGGGACCGAAGTGGCCGCCACGGTCGATGCTCTCGTCGAGGCGCTGGCCGACATCGGCGCGAAATCGGTGGCCAGGGTCGAGCCGTGACCTCGCGCCGCCCGCGCCCTATGGTCCCCGCGATGGGGACGTGGCGGAACCGGTAGACGCAGCGGACTTAAAATCCGCTTTTCGCAAGGAAGTGTGGGTTCGAGTCCCACCGTCCCCACCATCTTCGTCGCTCCGCGAGCTTGGGCTCGGCCAGCCAACGGCCCCGGACGTCAGGTCGCCCGAAGCGCGGTCGCCACCGGCAGGCGGGCGGCGCGAACCGACGGGGCGAGACCCCCGATCAGGCCGATCACGATCGCCAAGGTCACGCCCGCTTGCACCAGGGCCGGGGTGACCGCGAGCGGAAAGGTGATGCCCACGGTCGAGATGGCGTGGTTGTTGAACAGAGCCCAGGCTGTCAGCACGCCCAGGATCGCGCCGGGAATAGCCAGCAGCAGGGATTCGGCCATCACCGAGGCCACCACCGCCGTCCCGCCAAAGCCGATGGCGCGCAGGGTGGCGATCTCGCGCGCGCGGGCGTCGACCGCGGAGTACATGGTGTTGATCGCGCCAAATATCGCCCCGATCCCCATCACCACGCCGACGAAATAGCCGATGGCGTCGAGGATCGAGGTGATCTGGCTGAGCTGCTCTCGCCGGTACTCGGTGTCGCGCTTGACCTCGACTTTGAGCTGCGGATTGGTGGTCAGGGCGTCGCGGAAGCGGGTGAAATCGGCCGCGGAATCGAGCTGCACGACGACCGACTGATAGGCGGTGCGGTCGAACGCCGCCAAAACCGTGTCCGCGTCGGCGATAATGGCGTTCTCGGTCAAGGCCCCTTCATCCTCGAACGCCCCGACCACCGTCCAGTCCACGCCGCGCAAGGAAATGTGGTCGCCGACGTCGAGGTCCTTGAACTGAGCTCGGGCGGCGCGGCCGACGATCAGCTCGTGCAAGGCGGGCCGGAACATGCGGCCGGCGACCAGGCGCAAGGTCGGGTCCATCACGCGCGATTCTGGGACCGCGCCTTCGAAACCGATATTCGCCGTGCCCGAGCCGTCCTTCTTGCTCACCTCGACGATCACCGTGACCGCGGGCGAAACCATGGGCTGACCGGCCGGGTCGGTCTTGACGCCGGGCGCCTCGGCGATGATCGCCGCCTCGCCGCGCGTGATCGCCCCCATGTATTCGGACGCGGCGCCGGAAGAGGTGACCACGGCCCGGTCCGCCCGGGCGTGTTTGTTGGCCGCTCTCACCAGCCCGGCGCCGATCGCCAGCAGGGAAATCATCACCGCCACCGCGCAGGCGACTCCGATGACCGTGACCAAGGACGCCCCAAGGCGCTGCGGCAGCCCGCGAACGTTCATCGCCGTCACCGCCCAAATCTGCGCCAGCAGGTTCATTCAGGGTTCCCTCAGCGGCCGGCCAGAGCGTCGACGATCTGCAGGCGCATGCCGCGCACCGCTGGGGGCAGGCCACTGACCAGCGCCAGCACAGCGGCCAGGCCAAGGCCGAGGATCAGAACCGAGCCCGGCTGGATGCCGAAACCTGTGGTTCTGCGGATTATCGGGAAGACCGCATCCGCCAGCACCAGCCCCAAGCCTGCGGAAATCACGCACAGGAACAGCGACTCGGCCAGGACCAGCATCAGGACGCCGCTGTCGGTGAAACCCAGCGTCTTGAGCACGGCCAGTTCCGGCGTCCGCTCGCGCACCGATTGCATCATCACCGAGCCGACCGAGAACAACAGGGCGAAGAACACGGCCCCGACGATGGCGTGAACGACCAGTCCGATGTCGCCGATCTGCTTGAGGGAATCCTGAGCCAATTGCTGCCCCGTGGCCGTCTTGGTCTCGTGCGGCGAGTTG
>DASXMK010000141.1:0-4934 GCA_036495705.1 Caulobacteraceae bacterium
ATCGCCGCCTCACCGGCGCCGAATGCCAGGGCGAGGCCGGATACAGCCGCAAACCATCGTGAGTGCATGATCTCTCCCCCTTCGTTCCGCCACACCGATTGATCGCGCGCGCTGGTGCGTGGTCAGTAAACCGCCTCTCCAGGCTGCTTCGACTGGGCGTCGCGGGCCTCGAGCATCTTCTTCAGGTCCGCCGCGCTGCGGCTCGCCGCCAGGTGTTCGTCAGGCTGGCCGAGGAACTTCTGGTGTGGCGTGGTGTCGAGGTTTTCTAGCTGGAGTTCCCCGCTCAACACCCGCTGCTTCCAGACCTGATGGCTCTCTTCGGCCTGATGGAACTCCGGCATCACTTCGCGGGCGAAAAGCTCCAGGCTGGCGCAGATGTCCTCGTGAGTATTTTTTCCGGATTGGTTGAGCAGAATGACCTGATCGACATTGGCGGCCGCATACTCCCGCAGGCGCTTCCTGATGGTGTCGGGAGAGCCGATCAGGCCGGTGTGCAAGGCTTCCTGCGCCTTGGGCGTCTCGCGCCACTCCAGGTATTTCTCCCACATGTCGAGCTTACCGGGCTCGGCATAGCCATGCTTGCTGTAATATTGCAGGGCGAAGATGAAGAACGTCCAGCCGGCCGCCTTCTGCATGGCCAGCTCATCGGTCTCGGCGCACATGAAGCCGCAGACCATGGCGATGTTGGGATTGGAGGGGTAGTCGGCCAGCTTGTCGAGCTTGCTCACCAGGGTGTTGTAGTAACGGTTGACCCAGGCCCGGGCCGCCTCGGGCGAGACGAACTGGAACCCCAGCGCCCCCATTCCCCATGAGCCGGCCTTCTCAATGGTCTGCAGATTGGAGCAGGCGACCCACAACGGCGGATGCGGTTTCTGAAATGGCTTGGGCAGAACGTTGCGCAGGGGAAAGTCGATGTACTGGCCGTGAAACTCACTGCCCTCCCGGGTGAACATTGGGATCAGGGCGCGGATCGATTCTTCGTAGATCTCGCGCTTGTCTCGAAAACGGATGTGGAAGGGGTGGATCTCGGTGGTCGTCGAACCTTCGCCGGTGCCGAGCTCAACTCGGCCCCCGCTCAGCAGGTCCAGGGTCGAAACGCGCTCGGCCACTCTGGCGATGTGATTGGTCGGCAGTTGAATGACGCCGTGGCCCAGCCGAATCCGCTGGGTTCGCTGGCTGGCGGCGGCCAGAAAAACTTCAGGGGCCGACGAATGCGAATATTCTTCGGTGAAGTGATGTTCCACTTCCCAGGCGAAGTCATAACCCAGCCGGTCGGCGAGTTCGATCTGGGTCAGCCCATTCTGCAGGAGCTCATATTCGCTCAGCGCATGCCAAGGGCGCGGAAGCTGGAATTCATAAAAGACGCCAAACTTCACGCCCGTCCCTCCTGCATTTGACCGCCAAGTTTTCTTTTGTAAAATATATAAACAACAAATCAGGATATGGTCAAGGCCCTCCGTTGGGGTTAGCTCGAAGAACAGACGGCAAGGGCGGCGCGCGTTAGGACCGCTGAAGGGGAGATGGGGCAGGTGGTTAGGAAGACAGGTCCCGACGGCAGCCTAGGAGCCGGGCCCGACAGGCGCAGCCTGATCGTCCAGGCTTTGCATCGGTGCATCCGCGAAAAGGGCTATGCGAGCACATCGCTCACCGACGTGGCCGTGCGCGCCAAGATGTCTCCGAGCCACATTCGATATTATTTCGACGGCAAGGACGCGATCCTTGAGTATTATTTGGACCTCACTTGCCAAAACATTGTGCGCGACATCCGGTCCATAGACGAAGAAGACCCGTTTGAGTGGCTGAGAAGGTTCGTCGAATACTACATTCACAACCCGCGGATCAGCGCTGTTGGCCTTGGCGTCATGGTGGAAATTTTCGGACTGTCGGTTCATCAACCGCGCCTGCGGGAAATCAAGACCGCTTATGATGACGAAATCCGCGCGGTGCTGACCGAGTTCTTTCAGCGCGCGGCCAGCCCCACGAGCATGGCTCCGGCGATGGCCGCCGAGATCGTCCAGGCTCTGGAGGCCGGGCTCAAATACAACGCCGTGTTCGAAAAGCGCTACGACCCCGAGCGCGCCACAGCCGCCTTCCTGGGGGCCATCCAACGCCTGTTGGGACTTACCGGCTCGGCGGCGGTGGACCGGCTGTCTTTATCAAATCTCGAAGCCCGCAAATGACGGCGCGCCAAGCCCCGGAACCTTAGTAGGGCCCCTTTTCGCCGAGCCTCGTCGAACCCGCCGGCCTGTGCCAAACTCGCCGAAGAATTTCGTAGGGGCCGATATGATGGTTCGGGTTTTCTTGGGCCTTGCGGCGCTGGCGTGGATGCTCGCTTCGCCGGCCGCGGCGGCGAGCCATCTGTTCACCGACGACGCCCCCCTGCACATCACCCTCACTGCCCCGTTCCCGGCCCTGGTGCGCACCGCGAAATACGCCCTGAACCCCTATCCGGCGACCCTGACCCTGACCGACCAAGCCGGCGCCGCCCCCAAAAGCTTCCCGATCCAGGTGCGGGCCCGCGGGATCAGCCGCCGAAAGGTCTATTGCGCCTTCCCGCCGCTCATGCTGACGTTCGACAAGCAGGCGATGCACGG
Organism: Caulobacteraceae bacterium; assembly: GCA_036495705.1. Lineage (GTDB taxonomy): Bacteria > Pseudomonadota > Alphaproteobacteria > Caulobacterales > Caulobacteraceae > Acaudatibacter. Next base: position 2,595 of record DASXMK010000141.1, read on the forward strand.
AACCCTGTTCCACGGCCAGAAGAAACTGAAACTGGTCACCTACTGCAAAACGCCGCCCGACTATGAGCAGCGGGTCATGCTCGAATACCTGATCTACAAACTCTACAACCTGATCACCCCGGTGAGCCTGCGGGTGCGGGCGGCCGAGGTCACCTATCGCGACAGCGCCAGCGATCCTGGCGTGACCCGGTTCGGCTATCTCATCGAGGACATGAACGAAACGGCGGATCGAAACCAACGCGACGAGCTGACGGCCGTCTCGCACCAGGTCTCGTTGGGCCAGCTCAACGCCCACGCCGCCACCCGGGCGGCCGTGCTCGAGTTCATGATCGCCAACCTGGATTGGGAGTTCCTGGCCAGCGCGCCCGGCGAAGCGTGCTGCCACAACATGCGCCTCCTCGCCGCGCAGGGCGCGACGCCTGCGACCGCGAGCGCGGTCACGCCGGTGCCTTACGACTTCGACTTCTCCGGCTTTGTCGATTCGCCCTACGCCGGGCCGCCGCCCGGCATTCCGATCGACAGGGTGACCGATCGCTATTTCCGCGGATTTTGCGCGATGGACGCCGAGATCCCCTCGGTGGCCCGGGAGTATCTGGCCCGCCGCGCCGACATGAAGGCGCTGATCGACAACCAGCCCCAGCTCACCGCTGCGTTCCGCGACAAGACCGATCATTACCTGGACGGGTTTTTCGACGTCCTCAACGATCCCGCGCGCCTGCAGAGCCAGCTGATCCGGCACTGCCGCTAGGGCGGAGGCGGAGCGACCCCCGGCGGCCTGGCGGCCGGGGTGACGACGATGTCCGGCTCGCCGCTCTGACCACAGATTGCGCCCGGCGGCGGGGCGGCCGCCTTATCGAGGGCCGCGACCTGCGCCAGATAGGCCGCCTGGGCCGCGCCGGAGACGCCGAGCGGAAGCGCGTGGCCGCGGTAGACGGTGGTTAGCGCATCGCCCTGTTTGATCAGGAAGGCGTGCGGATCGACGCAGCGGTTGGGCGCGAAAACGTCGGTCAGCAGCACCTTGCCGTCGAAGCGCGCGTTCACCTCCGTGTACTGCTTGGTGTGGCCGATGACGATGTGGCTGACCTTGTAACGCGCCAGGATGGCCGCGACATTGGCCGCTTCGGCGGCTTCGTCGTGCTGGGCGAGCCCACGGTACCAGAGCGGTCCCTGCTCGTTCCACAGGATATCGTGCGGCCCGCCCATGACCTCCGGCTGGTGGTTGAGCGCCGTGATCACCGCCTTGTTCATCACCTCGTAGTCGAAGGGAACGAACTCCGGCCCCAGTCCGCCATGCAGGTACAACGCATCGTCGATGCGGATGATCGCCGGGTGAGTCAGGACCCAGCGCCCATACGGCCCTTGCGGCGACCAGGCGATCTGGTGCTCGACCCAACCGAGCGGACACTCGGAGTCGAACTTCGCTCGAAACGCAGCATCGAACTTGGGCGCTCCGCCTTGCGGCGGATGAGCCTTCAGCGTCGCCATCACCAACGCATAGTACCGGTCGCGGAGCTTGGCTGAATCGGGCGTGACGAAAGCGGCGAACTCGCCGGGCGTGGTGTAGCGAAGATCGCCCTCCATGTTCATGGCTTCATGATTGCCGATCAAGGCATGCAGGTAGCCGCCCGCCCGGCGCGCCTGAGGCTCGAGCTTGATCAGCAAATCCATGATCTTGCGGGTATCGGGCGCCCGGTCGGGCACGTCGCCGACCTGCACCAGATGGGTCGCCCCTCCGCTCCAGTTGTCGCGGCCATCGATAAGCCGCGCCTCAACAAGCATGTCGTGAAATTTGTCGTAGTCACCGTGCAGGTCGCCGAACACCACGACCCGGGCCACATGATCCCAGGCGGTCTGGCCGGCGATCGCCGGGGCCGCGAGGCTCGCCGCCAGGGCGAAAAGCAGGCTGGCCAGGACCTTGGTCATTGACGCGCCCATGCCCTTGCCTTCGGGCGAACCGCTCCGTGTCGAATAGGGCCGCGCAGAGACCGATCGAGCTGGATTCATGGTATTGTCGTAAGGCGAGGCCCATGGCCCGGCAAGCGCGCGACGGCCGCTTGCCAAATCACGCCGCCCCCGCCAAGCTGGGCAAACGGGGGAAAATGAGATGAGCGTTCTGGGCCTGTTTCCGCTGGTCGCGCATGGATTGGCTGCGACAGGCGCGAGCCTGTTCGGTGAGTCGCCGGGCCAACTTCGGGCCATAGGATGGGCCGGCTTCCTCGACCAGAACTTCATGCTCGGTTCGTTTGCGTCTCTGGCGCTGGCGACGGTGCTCGGGGCGGTGATCGGCTACCATCCCAGCATGCGGCGCACGGTCGATTCCCTGACCGAAGCCGACATGCC
>DASXMK010000142.1:0-6824 GCA_036495705.1 Caulobacteraceae bacterium
GGTTCGACCACCCACTTCGTCCTGACCGAAGCCGCTGTGTCGAAGTTCGGAAACACCCTCGTGGGCGTCAACATGTGGCTGGCGGACCAGCGGGACCTGGCGGGGATCGAACTACGCTATCCCGACGGACAGGCCTGGTCCGGCGTTGGCGGTTTTAGCTATGTCCGGGAGCCCCGGATCATTGGTTGAGGGGCGGCAATGGCCGTTCCCCACCCGCTCTGACCTTCAAGGAATCCGCTTTCCGGCCGGTTGAGGGTCCGCTCTTCGGCCAGGGACGGACCGCTCGCGACCCGTTGCGGACGTTTGCTTAATGTCGATACTGGCGCGGTGAAACGTCGCGGCGAGGAGCGGCGCGCACGCTGAGACTCCCGCAGGGCAGCTGAAGTGTCCGGATCGTCCGAGACGTCTACGCGCAAGGGGCCTGATCTGGGTCGCCTCAGCGCGTCCGAGCAACAGGTTCTCGAACTGCTGGCTCAAGGCCACACCGCCAAAAGCATAGCCGGCCTGACGGGGCAGTCCGAAGGCGCGATCAACGAGCGGCTGCGAAGCGCGCGCCGCAAGACCGGCGTGGGCAGCAGCCGAGAGCTGGCCCGCCTGATCGGCGCCCAAAAAAATCGTGCCGAAAATATCGGGATATCGGCCGCGATGTCGCCAATGGCAGTGGATGGAACGTCGGCGCCGCCGAAACGGGCGAGGCTTGCATCTCTGAAAGGATCCCTGCCGATGCTTGTGACCCTCTGCGCCGCCGCCGCCGCGGCCACCCTGGTTTTCCAGGGCGTTTTGATGAATATCCAGAATGCTCAGAGCGGAGCGGTCGACGATCCGCTGGTCGGCTCGGACATCTATCAGCCGCCGCCGAATCGTCATGCCCTGCATGACCAGGTGAGAAGTGAGCCGCGTACCCCGGCCAGTGCGCGGACCGAGGCGGCGCTTCGCGACGCGTACAACCGTGCGCTTCAGACGGGCGGCAAGTTCGAACTGCGCGTGATCTGCGGCTCGACCCTTTGCGAAGCGGCCGGCGTATACACGGGCGACCACGCGCAAATGAACGCCGCCGAGAGGGCCATGCAAGGCCACAGAATGCGGGAGGACGCCGAGAAAGCGGGGTTGAGCGGCCTGGGAGGGACCTTCGGCTCGCCACCCCACCAACACGACGCAGGGGCGTTCGTGATGTATTGGAAGCGGCAGGGCGACTGACTCTGGTACCGCCAACCGCCATTCAGGGCTTTCGGCGGACTTTGTCGAGGAACGCTTCTTCCTCCGCCGTCGATGCCCGGCCAAGGGCGGCGTTGCGGGCCGGGAACCGGCCGAAGCGCTTGATGATCGCCGCGTGGTCCTTCTGATGATCCACCGTTGACTGGGCCTCGCGCAGAAAGGCCGCGAATTTTTTGAAGCTCAGCGCCTGGAGCGTGGGGTCTTCGGCGTGCACCAGGGGCATGTAGAAAAAGTGCCGCTCGGCGAGGTTGAGGGGCCGGTCCATCCCGGCCGCCAGGCCTTCCACCACCAGCGCCTGGGCCTTGGCGTCGCCGGCGAACGCCTCCGCCCGGCCGCGATGGATGTTGCGGGTGAACTGGTCGAGCAGCAGGATCAGGGCCAAGCGGCCCCGCGGCGTCTCGGCCCAGGCGTCGAGTTCCCCTTGCAAGGCGGCGTCGACCCAGGCGGCGAACCGCCGACGCATCTGCGCGTCGAGCTTCGCCGAGCCCAGGAACCAATGGCGCGGCGCCAGCTCCCTGAACCAAAAGTCGAGGACGGCGGCGGGCTCCATCTCCGGCTCGGGTGCGCCAGCTACTTCAGTTGGCTGTCCTTGCTACCCCGCCGGTTGATCCCGGTGTGGACGATGCGGCGGTCGAGCGCAGACTGGCAGGCGACGCAGGTCCGGGCCCCGGGCAGCGCACGGCGCCGGGCTTCTGGGATTTCATCGCCGCACTCCTCGCAATGCGTCGTTCCCTCGCCCGCGGGGAGGCTGGCGCGGGCGGCCAGTACGCCGTCGGTGACGGTATCCTCGATCTGGTCCAGCACCGCGCCATCGCGTGTCCAGCCGCCGGCCATGGCCTTCGCCCTTCCTCTTTGAGGTTACCCACAGAAGGTAAGCGTTCGTCGCGGCGCAGACTACCCGGAGCCGAAATCCTCGTCCGTGGCGTGCACGACCAGGGTTCGACGCCGGGCGCGCCCCAGGTAGAGCGCGGCGTTGAGCCGCGCCGGTCCGCCGCCGATGACCACCGCATCGTAATCGGCGCGCTGGGCGAGAGCGTTGATCGGCGCATCGGTCATCCGGCGCCGTCATCGGCTCGGTGAGTATCTTCGGTATCCGGATCGTTCGCTTCGAGCTGCGGACCTTCATCATAGCCCTTACGCGCGGAGTAGAAGGCCAGCCACATCAAGGCGCCGGTGAGGGCGCCGACGCCAATAGCGCCGGCGGCCATCGCGATGAGGATGGCCCGCGAACCGCCCGTCCACTCTCCTCGCGTAAAGTAGAACGCCCAGGCGAAGAAGCCGGCCACCACCAGTAATCCAAGCGTGATGAGAATGGCGGCTGGACGCCCCATTTCCGATCCTTCAGCGTCGTTAGACACCTCCTCTGCACAAGAGTTTTGCAGATCGAAGGCGACGATCCACCGTGCCCAGGTAGGGTGTGAAAAGCAACGTCAGCTAGCACCCCTTGCCAAGACTCTGCGCTGGCGGCGGAACGCTTCGCCGATCGCCGCCGATACCACCCCGATCCGGGCCGAGCGCCGCAGATCCTGGTGCGCGATCAACCACGCCGAGCGCAGTGATGGCGGCTCGTCGGGCCAGACGCGGACTATTTCGGCGGATGAATCACCGAGAAAGCAGGCCAGCTCGGCGATGCCCAGGCCGCTGGCCGCCGCCTTGACCTGAACAAGGGGATTGTCGCAGCGGAGCGATACGCGCGCGCCTTCGAGCGCTTCGCCCATGAAGAACGGGCTCGTGGCCGATGGCGCCCCAGTGTAGGTGATGAGGTCGCAGCCGGCCAGCCCGCCGCCGCGCTTGGGAGCGCCGCGCTCGGCCAGGTAGCGGCCCGACGCATAGAGCGCGTAGCCGACTTCGCCGAGCTTGCGGCCGACGAGTTCCGACGCCGTTGGCCGCGCGAACCGCACCGCAAGGTCGGCCTCCCGGCGTGCGATGTCGAGGGATCGGACGCCGGCATTGAGATCGACCTGCAGGTTCGGATGATCCGCGCGCACGGCCGCGATCGCCGGCACGACCAACTGATAGGCCAGCGCTTCGGTCGCGGTGACGCGGACCAATCCGGTCATCTCGGAGTCGCGTCCGGCGGCGATCCGCTCCAGACCAAGCGCCGCGCTCTCCATCGCGGCGCACTGTTGCAAGATGGCCTGGCCGGCCGGGGTCGTGGAAAATCCATCCGGCGTTCGGCTCAACAAGGTCACGCCCAGGCGCTTTTCCAGCGTCTCGATCCGCCGTCCCACGGTGACATGGCCCACGTCCAGGACGCGCGCCGCGCCCGACAGGCTGCCCGCCCGGGCCACCGCCAGGAAGAAGCGAACGTCGTCCCACTGCCAGGTTCCAGGCGGCCTGTTCATTATTGAACGGTGTATGTGAACAAGCAGGCGCTGCAAAGGGGATGCGCCCTGGCCTAGATTCCAGGTCCGGCCGGATGCGAGGAGCGGCGAAAATGAAGACCCTGATGACGCAGCTGGCTTTGGCGATTCTCGAAGCGCGGAGGGATGCTGAGAAAGACGAACACGATGATCGGAGCTGCGACTGTCCTTGCGTCGGCCGCGCGGATGGCGATCGCGATCATGCTAAGGCGCGCGGGCATGGAACCGCGCTGGCGGAACCCATGCAGTCAATGGGAGACGGGGCGGGCGGGCAGGCGGATAGCCGCCGGACGAAGACGCGCGGCCGGATTGGCGGTCGCCTAATGGAGGGAGCCAATGAGTGTCATGCTGCAACTGCTCGCCTGGTCGGTGGTGTTGCTGATTGCCTATATCTCGGTCCAGGGAGCCCTGGTGGTGCGCCTTCGGGGTGCGGTATGGAACGCCGGTCCGCGCGATGATGGCCAACCGCCGCTCGGCAAATATCCGGGCCGCGCGCAGCGCGCGCTGGAGAACTTCAAGGAAACCTACCCCGCCTTCATCGCCCTGGCGCTGGCGCTCTCGATCACCAACCAGGGCGGCTCCGGGGCGCTCGGCGCCTGGCTGTGGTTTTGGGCGCGCGTGGCCTACCTGCCGCTCTACCTGCTCGGCGTCCCGTGGCTGCGTTCGGCCGCTTATGGGGTTTCGCTGGTGGGGCTGATCATGATGCTCACGCGCTTGCTTTAAGAGTTCGTCCGAAAGCGCCGCCCGAGAGTCGGCCAAGGGCGATCGTTGGCGCTGGCTCGGAGTCCGGTGTTTGTCGCCGATCAAACGGCGGCGGGCCCTGATCCCGGCCCGGAAAGCCGCTCCAGGGTCGCCAGCAATCCGTCTCGATCGGCATAGCAGCCCTGGAGCCAGCGCGGCGCGGCCGCGTCATAGGCGCTGCGGCCATGCAGGATCCGCCAGTTGTCGAAGATCACCATTTCGCCGGCCGCCAAGCGGCGCTCGTAACGATCTTCTGGCGCATGCAAGCGGCGGTAGAAGTCCAGGTAAGCGTCATACCAATCATCGAGCTTGGCGGGATCGAGGTCAGCCGTGCGCAGTGATCGATGATTCACGCGAATAATCCTGAGCGCGCCGGCGCGGTCGGTATCGATGACCGGCGCCTTGGTCTCGTAGCGATCGCCGCTCGGGCCAACAAAGCGGAACGCTACGGGCTGGTCGCGCAGGACATCATAGGCGCCGGGCGCACGCCTTGAGAGCGCCAGCGCGTGGGCAAACCCGTCCGCGAATTGGCTCTCTCCCCCCTCCTTGGCGACCTCAATGGCGTGGAGCAGTTGCAGGGTCGGCGGCGGGTCGCGATAGGGATTATCCGTATGCAGATCAAGGGCGCAGGGCGTGTAAGCGAGGTTCTCGGCACGGGCCTCGGCCCTGACCCCAAATGCGCGGCCATAGTTCGTCTCACGGACGAACCCGAAGCGGGCGACCGCGCGTTCCACGCACCCTGGCTCGGCGCCGGCGCCAGCCAGGAACGCCAGGCCGTGGCGGACGACTCGGCGCAACGCCTCCTCGAGCGCGGCGTCATCATTGAGGTAGTCGGCAAAATCGATTGACGGCGCGGCGGCGACAGATGAGGGCTCCAGCCACGGCTCGACCGCCTCGGTCGGCTCTCGCCGGCCCGCCGCGCGCAGAGCCGTGGCGCGGATGGCGCCTTCGACACCGGCCGGCATGAACAGGAGCCGTACTCTGTCGCCCTCGATCGAGGCGCGCTCCAGTCGATGATGTCGATCCAAGTCCAAGGCCCCATGCAGTCTTTGGCCATTACAGGGATCCATCGCCCCTTCGACATTATCGAACAGCCAGGTCGCCGAGGCTTCGGTCGCCGCGCCGTCCGCCCACGTCATCAACAGGCGATGGCGATCGGTGGACAAGTCAACGGCGGTCAGCTCGCAGGCGCTCACGGATGGGTCCTATTAGACGCTCCAGGTTCGCATCATACAGCCGACCTCGCGGTCACGGTCGACACCATTGACGCTCGGAGCGGGCTTTTTGAGCGGCCGCCACCTCCCATGCGCCCGTCCCCCGATCAAGCGTCACAATAGTGTCCGAGATTCTTCAACGACCTGAAATGTTTCTTTCGCGGAAGCGTCACCCCGGCCGCTCACACTGACGCTGTATCGCCGCACCTCGCGATTTCACATCGACGGGGACAGCGTTTGGCGTCGGCGCCGGGGCGTTCAAGTTCCCGGCAGCGCGCCTAAGCGGTTTGTGGGCGGCTCGGGGGACAAGAGATGAAAACGAACTATCTGGTTTCGTGCGCCATGGCGGCTGTGCTGGGCGGATGGGGGGGCGCGGCCGCGGCCGCCGATGTCGCCGCCGACACCACCACACAGGTCTCCGCCGTCGGCGAGGTCATCGTGACCGCTGAGCGGCGGGCGGAATCGATCCAGAAGGTGCCGATGACCGTCCAGGCGTTGCCCGGGGCCACCCTGAAGCAGCTCAACGTCCAGACCTTCGATGACCTGATCAAATACACGCCGAACGTGAGCTACGGCTCCAACGGTCCGGGCCAGGGCAACATCTTCATGCGCGGCCTCAGCGCCGGCTTCGTCGGCAACCAATCCAGCGCCACGGTGGCCAGCTTCCCCAACGTCGCGATCTATCTGGACGATCAGTCCATGTCGTTCCCGTCGCGCAACGCCGACATCTACCTGGTCGACATGGACCGGGTGGAAATCCTGGAGGGTCCGCAGGGCACGCTGTTCGGCGGCGGCGCCGAGGCGGGCGCGGTGCGCTACATCACCAACAAGCCCAAGCTGGACACCTTCGAAGGCAACGCCGAGGCAAGCTATGGCTTCACCGCCGGCGGCGGCCCGAACGCCAGCGCCAACTTCACCATCAACCTGCCGATCGTCAAGGACAAGCTGGCCGTGCGTCTGGTGATCTACGACGACCACCAGGGCGGCTACATCAACAACGTGAACAGCACTTTCACGCGATCGAACCAGGATCCCGGCAACTTCTATCTGGGCATCGCGCCGACGGGCGGGATTTGCCCCAATGGCTTGCCCGCGGGTCCCGCCGGCTGCACGATTCCGAATGGCACGGTCTACAACAACGACAACCTGGCCCGTAAGGATTCCAACCCGGTCGACTATCAAGGCGGGCGCCTGTCGGTCCTGTGGCAGATCAACCCCGACTGGGACGTGCTGATCACCGAGACCCTGCAGAACATGGATGCGGAGGGCATCTCCGCCGAATACCCGTTCG
>DASXMK010000143.1:0-1625 GCA_036495705.1 Caulobacteraceae bacterium
TGCCGATCGAGGTGGTGCCCTTTGGCGCCATGCATACGGCGCGTCGTATCGAGACGGTGTTGGCGGCGCACGACATAGCCGTGCGCCCGGCGTTGCGCACGCGCGATGGCACGGCGGTGCGCACCGACAGCGGCAACCTTATCTATGACGCGCCATGCCTTGCGATCGCCGATCCGGCTGGCCTGGCGGTGGCGCTGAAGCAGGTGACAGGTGTGGTCGAGCACGGCCTGTTTCTGGATCTGGCTGAACGGGCGCTGGTCGGGACCGAGGACGGGGTGGTCACGCTTCATCCCTGAAGAGAGGAGCCTTTCTTGGCGCGTTTCGACTACGACCTCTTCGTCATCGGCGCCGGATCGGGCGGTGTAAGGGCTGCGCGCCTGGCGGCCATCAGCGGGGCCAAGGTCGCCATCGCCGAGGAGGACCGGGTTGGCGGCACGTGCGTGATCCGCGGCTGCATCCCCAAGAAATTCATGGTCTACGCCAGTGAGTTCTCATCTCACTTTAAGTCGGCCGAGGGCTATGGCTGGTCGGCGCCCAACGCGCACTTCGACTGGCCGACGTTCCTGGATCGCAAGGACATGGAAATCGCCCGCCTCTCGGGCGTCTATGTGGCCAATCTCGAGAACGCCGGGGCGCAGCTGATCCACTCGCGAGCGACCCTGGCCGATGCCCATACGGTCAAGCTCGAAAGCCAGGACCGGACGGTGAGCGCCGAAAAGGTGCTGATCGCCACCGGCGCCCGTCCGACCCTTCCGGAGGAAGTGCCCGGAATCGAGCACGCCATCACCTCGAACGAGGCCTTTCACCTCGAGAAGCTGCCCGCGAGCGTGGTGATCGCCGGAGGCGGCTATATCGCGGTCGAATTCGCCGGCATTTTCAATGGCCTGGGCGTCGACACCACCCTGGTCTATCGCGGTCCGATCCCGCTACGTGGTTTCGATGACGATGTCCGCGCTCACGTAACCCGGGAAATGGAGCGGCGGGGTATCAAGGTGATCGTGGGTTGTCGCCAGACGCGCCTGGAAAGAACCGGGGAAGGCGTGGTGAGCCATCTCTCCAGCGGTCGCACCCTGACCAGCGACATCACGCTCTTCGCCACGGGCCGCTCTCCGAACACCGATGGCCTCAATCTCGAAGGCGCCGGCGTCCGGTTGAACGCGCGCGCGGCCGTCGAAGTGGACGACTTTTCCCGGTCGAGCGCCGACAACATCTGGGCCGTGGGCGATGTCACCGACAGGATCAACCTCACCCCGGTGGCCATCCGCGAGGCGGCGGCCTTCGCCGAGACCGAGTTTCGCGGCCGCCCGACCCGATTCGATCACGAGGCGGTAGCCAGCGCAGTGTTTTCCCAGCCTCCTGTCGGATCCGTCGGTTTGACGGAAGCCCAGGCCCGCCAGCGCGGCGGCAAGGTGGTGATCTACCGTTCGATTTTTCGGCCGATGAAAGGGACCTTCTACGGCAGCGACGAGCGTATGCTGGTCAAGCTGGTGGTGGAAGCGGACTCGGACCGCATCCTCGGCTGCCACATCGTTGGTCCCGACGCCCCGGAAATGATCCAGATGGCCGCAATCGCCGTGAAGATGGGCGTGACCAAGCATCAGTGGGACGACACCTGCGCCGTCCAC
>DASXMK010000144.1:0-7069 GCA_036495705.1 Caulobacteraceae bacterium
GCGCCGCGCCCATGGTGACCGGCGACAGGTCGGTTGCGCCATGGCAGCCGGTGCGCACCTGCCAGACCGAGGCGAAGTCGGCGATGCGGCGCAGATGGGTGATCCCGCCGGCGCCCACCACCGTGGCGCGGATGTAGTCGATCAACTGCTCCTGCAGCAGGTCCTTGTAGTCCCAGAGCGTGTTGAAAATCTCGCCGACCGCCAGCGGCGTCGTGGTGTGCTGACGAACGAGGCGGAACGCTTCCTGGTTCTCGGCTGGCGTCACGTCCTCCAACCAGAACAGGCTGTAGGGTTCCAGGGACTTGCCCAGCCGTGCGGCCTCCAGCGGGGTCAGGCGATGGTGGGCGTCGTGCAGCAGCTCGATATCGGGGCCGATGCGGTTGCGCAGGGCGTCGAACAGCTTCGGCGTGTGGTTGAGGTATTTGGACGTCGACCAGACGGTCTCGGTGGGCAGCGCCGCGTCGGCCGGCTCGTAGAACATCTGGCCGCGCCCCACGCCATAGGCCTTGTCGATGCCGGGCACGCCGGACTGGGCGCGCACAGCCCTGTAGCCCATGCCGGCATAGCGCTCGGCTTCGTCGCAGGTCTCGACGATGTCTGCACCGTTGGCGTGACCGTAAACCAGCACGCCGTCGCGGGACTTCCCACCTAGGAGGTCGTAGAGCGGCATGCCGGCGGTCTTGGCCTTGATGTCCCAGAGCGCCACATCGACGGCGGCGATGGCGCGCATGGTCACCGGCCCCCGCCGCCAATAGGCCCCCCGGTAGAGGAGTTGCCAGATATCCTCGATCCGCCGCGCGTCGCGCCCGATCAGCAGGGGACGGACATGCTCTTCCAGATAGGCGACCACGGCTTTCTCGCGACCGTTCAGGGTGGCGTCGCCGAGGCCCGTGATGCCGTCAGTCGTGGTAATCTTCAGGGTCACAAAGTTGCGGCCCGGGCAGGTGACGATGACCTTGGCGTCTTCGATGCGCATTTGCGGCTACCGTCTTTCCTCTTTCCGAGCTTGCGCCGTCTTAGGCCGGTGAGCTCGTCTGGATCACAACCCTATCGGGCCGATGCGTCACAATTTCTCTACCGCGAACTGGCTAAGTTCAAATAATTGGTTTGTCCACTCTGGACTGACCAATTTGGGGTGATGTCATTCTCCGGACAGGGCTAACCCCCGCACGATGTATGCGTCTGGCTGTAGCTGCCCCCAGCTACCAGGCGCCGCTTCTAAAACCAGCCCTTGATCTTGAACCACACCAGCGGAACCGCGGCGCTGATGACGATCATCGCCAGACCGTATTGATAGCCGAAGGCCCAGCCGTACTCCGGCATATTCTTGAAGTTCATTCCGTACAGGCTGGCCACCAGGGTCGGTGGAATGCCGACGATGGAGACGATGGTCAGGACCTTGAAAATGTCATTCTGGGCGATGCCGATGAGCCCGACCAGGGCGTCGAGCAGGAATTGGACCTTGTTGAACAACTGATCGTCGTAGTCGGCGAGCGAGGCGAGGTCCTGGGCGAGGCTCGCCAGGCGTTGCTTGATCGACGCATCTGCCTCGATGTTGTGTCCGGCGAAGGCGGTGATGCGCTCAAGGCCGACGAGGGTGTCGCGAATCTCCGAGAGCCGGTCCCCATGGCGCCCGAGGCTGCGCAGCTGCAGCCGCAATAGCTTGTTGGAGCGCACCGCCCGCCGGCCCTGGACGTCCTCGACATGGAAGGCGGCCTCGGACAGCGGGGTCAGGTCAGCGGCCAGATGTTCCAGGGCGTCGGCGAGGCGATCGACGATCTCCTCGCACAGGCGCAGGAACACCTCGAGACCGGAGCTTGCTGGGTCGGCTTCCAAGGCCTTCGTGACGGCGTCGAACGATGGCAGCGAGCCGTAGCGAACCGTGACCAGCCGCTCATGCGACAGGACAAAACCGATGGGCGAGCCTGGGCGGGCGCCCGGGGTGTGTGGCGCGGCTGACGGGACGCTGAGGTAGAGCACGCCATCGCGGACGCGCATGCGGCTCGAGGACTCGATCTCGCTGAGGGCTTCCCGGGTCGGCAGGACGGACCCGAAGGCGGCCTCGGCCTCGGTCCGCTCGGCGTCCGTGGCGTTCACCAGATCGAGCCAGACAGCAGCGCTGGACTTCGGAAACCTGCTCAGCATGCTGACACCACCGCGCCTTAAGCGCCGCTATCGGCCCGTCGGGATGTCCTTGAAGGCCACGTCCTTGTCGAGGCGCACGTCCTGAGGCAGGCCCAGCACCCGCTCGGCGATGATGTTGCGCAGGATCTCGTCGGTGCCGCCGGCGATGCGCATGCCGGGCGCGGCCATGAGCGCCGATTGGAACGCCCCGGCCAGCGGGGCCAGTTTCGGATCGGTGATGATGCCGAACTGATCCTCAAGCTCCATGGCGGTGTTGGCCATGTCCTGCATCACCGTGGCGCTGACCACCTTGGCGATGGAGCTTTCCGGCCCCGGCGTCTGGCCGCGCGAGAGGGCGGTCATGGTGCGATAGGTGGTGTATTTCAGCCCCTCGGCCTGGACGAACCATTCGGCGATCTTCTCCCTGAGGCCCGCGTCCTTCGCCGCCGGCCCGGCCAGGGTCGAGACATCGCTGGCCAGCTTGAATATCCGCCGGTGGCCTGATCCGCCGCCTCCGCCGCCGACCGACAGGCGTTCATTCATCAAGGTCACCACGGCGACGCGCCAGCCCTCGCCGACGGCGCCGACACGCTGCGAGTCCTTGACCCGCAGGTCGGTGAAATAGACCTCGTTGAAATTGGACGCGCCCGACATCTGGTGGATCGGCCGAACCTCCACGCCCGGCGCCTTCATGTCGATCCAGAACATGGTCAGGCCCTTGTGCTTGGGCACATCGGGGTCGGTGCGGGTCAGCAACAGGCCGAAATCGGAGAAGTGCGCCCCGGAGGTCCACACCTTCTGGCCATTGATCACCCAGTCGTCCCCATCGCGCACCGCCCGGGTCCTGGCGGCCGCGGCGTCGGAGCCGCCGGACGGCTCGCTGAACAGCTGGCACCAGATCTCCTCGCCGAGCACGGCGGGTTTGACGAAGCGCTCCTTGTCGGCTTCGTTGCCGGCGGTCATCACCGTCGGCACGCACATGCCAAGGCCGATGGCGAACGGGTTGCCGGGGGTGGCGACCTTGGCCTCCTCCTGGCCGAAGATCACCGATTGCCAGGACGCGCCGCCGCCTCCGCCCCAGGCCTTGGGCCAGGTGATGCAGGCATAGCCGGCTTCGGCCTTCTTGCGCTGCCAGGCGCGGGCGGCGTCCATGCTGACTGGATCCTCCAGTCCCGTCTCGCCATTGCCTGTGCGGGCGGGGGCGTTGGCCTCAAGCCAGGCGCGGGCCTCGGCGCGATAGGCGGCCTCTTCGGGCGTGTCGTTGAAGTCCATGGCTTTCCTCGCCTATCTCAGGCTGCGTTGCGGCGTTCGAGTTCGCTGACCAGGCGTTCTTTCCACGCCTTGGCTCCTCCGGCCACCAAGCCCAGTTGCTGGGCGCGGCGGTAGAACAGATGGCAGTCGACCTCCCAGGTGTAACCCATGCCGCCATGGGTCTGGAGGTTCTCCTTGGCGGCGAACCAGAACGCTTCGCAGGCGGCGACGCGCGCCGCGGCCGCCGCCGTGGCCAGCTCCGCGGCCCCGGTCTGCAACGCCCAGGCGCCGTAGTAGGCGTTCGAGCGCGCCAGTTCGTTCTTGATGTAGATGTCGGCCAGCTTGTGCTTGATCGCCTGATAGCTGCCGATAGGGCGGCCGAAGGCATAGCGGTGCAAGGCGTAGTCCTTGGCCATCTCCAGGGCCCGATCGGCGCCCCCGACCTGCTCGAAGGCCAGCAGCACGGCCGCCCGGTTCAGCACCTGCTCGGCCAGCGACATCCCTTCGCCGGGCTCGCCGAGCCGCTCGGCAGAGGCGCCGGAAAACGTCAATTTGGCGGCGCTTCGGGTCGGATCGAGGGTCTGCAAGGTTTCGCGCGCGACGCCGGGCCCGGAGAGGTCGACCAGCCACAGGCTCGAGCGCCCGCCATCCTTGGCCAGGACCACGGCCAGGTCGGCCACGTCGCCGTCGGTGACCGGCAATTTCACCCCGGTCAATTTCCCGCCATCGACTTTGGCCGCGATCTGGGCTTCGGTCAGGACGCCGGCGCGCTCTGAAGTGGCGAAACAGCCAATGACTTCGCCCCTGGCGATCCGGGGCAGCCAAGCCTGTTTCTGGGTCTCGCTTCCGGCCAGCAGAAGCGCCTCGGCGACGAAGTACACCGTGGAGGAAAACGGGATCGGGGCCAGGGCGCGGCCCAACTCCTCGGCGATGACGCATAATTCCAAATGGCCAAGGCCGAGGCCGCCGTAGGTTTCCGGGATCGCCGCGCCCAACCAGCCCTGGTCGGCGACGGCCTTCCACAAGCCCTTGTCGTAGGATTGCGCCGGATCATCAAGCACGCCGCGCACCACGCCGACGCCACAGCGGCCCTCGAGGAACTTGCGCGCCTCGGTCTTGAGGAACTTCTGATCGTCCGAAAAGTCGAAATCCATGGCCGTTGGCGCCCGTTCTTCAGTTTGGCTTCAAGGATAGCGGGCTTTCAGGCGGCGAAAAGCCTGACCGCGCGTCAAGGGTTGCAATTGGCCGGGTCTGGCCACCACGAGCAGGCAAGGCTCGAGGCGTGGGCCTTCGCCGACGTGAAGCTCACCTCGTCCAGATTCTGAACGTATGGCCGGAAGGCCGCGAGGGCGCTAGACAGTCGCGCCATGCGCACCGAAGACGCCCAGCCGATCCGGCTCGAAGACTACCGCCCGCCATCGTTCCTGATCGACGAGGTCAGCCTCGACTTCAATCTGGAGCCTGGCGCCACCAGGGTAAAAGCCAGGCTGGCCATTCGCCGCAACGGCGATCATGCCGAGCCGCTGAGGCTAAACGGCGAGCGGCTCAAGCCGGTCTCCGTGGCCGTGGACGGGCGCCGCCTGGGCCCGGACGAACATTCCATAGACGAGGCCTGGCTGACCATTCCGGGCGCCCCGGACGCTTTCACCCTCGAGACCGAGGTGGAGATCGACCCCGCCGCCAACGCCGCCCTCGATGGTCTGTACATGTCGGCTGGCCGCTATTGCACCCAATGCGAGGCCGAAGGCTTCCGCAAGATCACCTGGTATGCCGATCGGCCCGACGTGCTGGCGCGCTTCACCGTCCGCCTCGAAGCCCCGCGCCAATTCGAGCATCTGCTGTCCAACGGCAATCTGGTGGACAGCGGCGAAATCCCCGGCGGGCGCCACTTCGCGGTGTGGAACGATCCCTTCCCCAAGCCCTGTTACCTGTTCGCCCTGGTGGCTGGAGAACTGGATGTTCTCGAGGACAACTTCGTCACCATGAGCGGCCGCGAGGTCGACCTGCGGATTTTCGTCGATCGTGGCCTGGCGCCGCGCGCGACCTATGCGATGGACAGCCTCAAACGGGCGATGCGCTGGGACGAAACGGCGTTTGGCCGCGAATACGATCTCGACCTGTTCATGATCGTGGCCGTTCGCGATTTCAACTTCGGGGCCATGGAGAACAAAGGCCTCAACATCTTCAATTCGACCCTGCTGCTGGCCGATCCGGCCACGGCCACCGACGCCGACTACGAGAACATCGAAAGCGTCATCGCCCACGAATATTTTCACAACTGGACGGGCGACCGGATCACCTGCCGCGACTGGTTTCAGCTGTGCCTCAAGGAGGGGCTGACGGTATTCCGCGACCAGTCGTTCTCGCAGGATCAGCGCGGTCACGCCGTTTGCCGCATCAAGGATGTGATGGCTCTGCGCGCCCGACAATTCGCCGAGGACGCCGGGCCCATGGCTCACCCGGTGCGGCCATCCGGATTCGTCAAGATCGACAACTTCTACACTGCGACCATCTACGAGAAGGGCGCTGAGGTCATCCGCATGCTGAGCTTGTTGCTCGGAGAGGAGGATTTCCGCGCCGGCATGGACCTTTATTTTGAGCGTTGGGACGGCAAGGCGACGACCATGGAGGCCTTCATCGCCTGTTTC
Source organism: Caulobacteraceae bacterium (assembly GCA_036495705.1). Lineage (GTDB taxonomy): Bacteria > Pseudomonadota > Alphaproteobacteria > Caulobacterales > Caulobacteraceae > Acaudatibacter. The sequence goes on from DASXMK010000144.1 coordinate 6,024, forward strand.
GCCGAGGTCTCGGGGCGCGACCTCGCGGACTTCTTCGTCTGGTACGAGCAGGCCGGAACCCCGCGGGTGGACATGTCGGCGACCTATGACGCCCGCGCCCGGGCGCTGGACCTGACCTTCGCCCAGTCCACCGCCCCGACCCCCGGCCAGCCGGTCAAGCGCCCACTGCCGATTCCGATCGCCTTTGGCCTTCTCGACGAGGACGGCCGGCCGCTGCGCCAAACCGAAGTGGTCATCCTCGACGGGCCCGAGCAGCGCCTGCGGCTGGAGGGGATCGCGCGCATGCCGGTGGTTTCGGCCCTGCGCGGGTTCTCGGCCCCGGTCAAGCTGGTCAGCGACGCCCCGACCAAGGACGCCTATGTGCTTCTGGCCGCCGACCCGGACCTGTTCAATCGCTGGGAAGCCGGCCAGACCCTGGCCAGGGACCTGATCCTGGCCCGCGCCGCGGGACGGCCTGACGACGTGGGCGAGGAACGGTTCGCCGAAGCCATGGGCCGCTCCCTGGACGATCAGGCGGCCGCGCCGGCGTTCAAGGCTCTGCTCCTGGCCCTGCCTTCGGAACCCGACCTGGCCCTGGCCTCGGACGCGGCCGATCCGGCGGCCATCCACGAGGCGCGACTGGCGCTGCGCCGTCGAGTGGCGACCCATCTGGGGGCGGGACTGCGCCGTCTGCACGAGGGACTGAAGGAGCCCGAGGCGTTTTCGCCGGAGGCCGAGGCCGCCGGCCATCGGGCGCTGCGCAACGCGGCCCTGGAACTGCTGGCCGCCGACCCCAGCGGCCGCAACCGCGACCTGGCGCGCGAGCGCTTTCGCACCGCGACCAATATGACCGACGCCATCGGCGCTCTCACCGCCCTGATGATCCTGGGCGGCTCCGATTTCGACGACGCGCTCGAGGCGTTCTACGCGCGTTGGAAACAGGAGCCCCTGGTGATCGACAAATGGTTCGCCATCCAGGCGCGCGATCCGGGCGAGGGGGCGCTCGAGAGGGTGCGAGGCCTGACGGCGCATCCGGACTTCGACCCCAAGACCCCCAGCCGCCTGCG
>DASXMK010000145.1:0-10242 GCA_036495705.1 Caulobacteraceae bacterium
GTGTTGTTCGATCATGTTCAGGGGCGCTGGCAGCGCCCCTGATTTCAGCACCAGGGCCAGATCGTGGGCCGATTCCTCGGTGAAATTGCCGGTGATCTCGCCGCTGCCGCCGGGAATGGCCCCCCGAATGACCGGGGCCGAAATCACCCGCTTGTCGAGGACGATGGCGAACGGCTTGCCGACGTTCTCGCTGGTCGCCGTGGCGAAACGCTGCGCCCCAATGCCGTTGAAGGCGAAGGCGATGTTGGGATTGCCATTTTCGTCGTGGCTGCCGGCGGCGTTGGTCAGCATGCCGCCGTCGACCATGGCCCGGCGCTTGAGCACATAGGCTTCCTGGTAGTGGTCGTCGCTCGGCAGCACCTCGTCGTCGGGCGGAATGCGTCCGGCCTTCATGTCATCAGGCGAGAGGGTGGTATCGACCAGCTGGAAGGTCAGCTTGGCGGTCTTGCCGATCACCGCCTTCAGCCGCTCGGGATCGCTCTCGCCGGGGGCCTCGATGACGATGCGGTTGGCGCCCTGGCGGGTGATCGAAGGGTTGGTGGCTCCCAACGCATCGATGCGCTTGCGGATGATCTCGATCGAGCGGGTCACCGCGTCCTCGGCCGCCGCCCGGGCCGCCTGCGGAACGAAGGAAATCTCGATGTGCTGGCCAGCCGTCCGGCGGAGGTTGACGTCGCGGCCGCCGCCGGGGAGGCCCTCGCCGATCTGATTGCCGAGCAGCTTGAACGCCTGGTCGTACTGTCCCGGATCGGTGATGCGCACGCTGACCACCTGGCCGTTCAGGGCCAGGTCGCTGAACACAATCTGGGCAGCGCGCAGGCGGGTGCGCACGTCTTCGGTGAGGTTGGTCAGCCGCTCATGATCGAGGGCCTTGGTGTCCACCTCCATCAGCAGATAGGAGCCGCCGCGCAGATCCAGGCCCAGGCTCAGCTTGTCGTGCGGCAACGCCGCCGGCACGGTTTCCAGCACGCTGGGCGGCAGCAGGTTGGGCAGGGTGAAGATCAGTCCGAAAATGGCCGAGGCCAGAACCAGGATGATCTTCCAGCGCGAAAGTTCCAGCATCGGGCTAGGGCCGGTTCAGCCTCAGGCCTTGGAGTCGTTGGCCGGCGCCGGTTCGCCCCGGGCGATGACGTCGGCGATCATCGACTTGACCACCTTGACGGTGACGTTCTGGGCGATCTCGACCCCGATCTCGGTTTCCTCGACCCGCACCACCTTGCCTTTGACGCCGCTCGACATGACCACCGTATCGCCGCGCTTGACGCCCGCGACCTTGGCCGCATGCTGCTTTTGCCGTCGTTGCTGAGGCATGAGGATCATCACGTAGAACAGGACCATGATCGCCACCAGCGGCAGGAACTGGCCGGGACCGGCCAGAAAAGCGCTGATGCCCCCGCTCGCGGGCGCCGCGGCCGCGACGGCCAGGATAAGCGGAATTTGCACGATCATTGAGGGTTCCGAATCAAAAATGGGCGCGGCGCGCCGGTCAAAGGCGAGCGCTCGCGCTCAAAGCCGGCGGAAGCTATGCGCTCGCCCGCGCTTTTGCAATCCGAGCCGGACCGCTATGGCTCTGGCCATGGCCGAGGTCGACCCCGCACTGGAACGCATCGCCGCCGCGTTGGAGCGCCTGGCGCCGGGCGCGCCGGCGACGGCCGATTTCGCTGCTGCGCGGCTGTTCCGACATGACCCCAAGGCCCGGGCCTTCATCGCCGCTCCGGATTACGGCCTGGCTCTCGACCTCCTGGTCGGCATCGATCGGCAAAAGGCCCTGATGGTCGAGGCCCTGACCCGTTTCGGTCGCGCCCTGCCGGTCAATCACGTGCTGCTGTGGGGGGTGCGCGGGGCCGGCAAGAGCTCGTTGGTCAAGGCCGCGTTCATGGCTGTGGCCGCCGACGCTCCGGCCCTCAAGCTGGTCGAGGTCGACCGCGACGAGGTCGCCGCCCTGCCGGAACTGTTCGAAGCCCTGCGCGGGCGGGCCGAGCGTTTCGTGGTGCTGTGCGATGATCTGTCGTTCGAAGAAGGCGCAGCGGCGGCCAAGGCGCTGAAATCGGCGCTGGAGGGCGGCGTCGCCGGACCGCCGGAGAACGTCCTGTTCGTGGCCACCTCCAACCGCCGCCACCTGATGCCGCGCGACCATGACGAGGGTCGGGGCGCGATCGCCATGGCCGAGGACGCCGAGGAAGAGGTGAGCGTTTCCGACCGCTTCGGCCTGTGGATCGGCTTCCCGCCGATGGACCAGGACACCTTCATCGCCGCCGTGGCCGCCTATGCCGATCGCTTCGGCCTGGCGACGCCCGACCTGGAGGCCCGGGCCCTGCGCTGGGCCAAACTGCGTGGCGCGCGCTCGGGCCGCGTCGCCTGGCAGTTCATTCGCGATCTGGCCGGCGAGCTCGGCCGCCCCCTGCCCGTCTAAGTGGGCGTTACTGCGGCAGGACCAGCAGTGGATCGATGGGTTTGGCCTTATCGGCCGTGGTGGCGGCGTAACGGATCTCGAAATGCAGTTGCGGCTGGGTCACGCCGCCGGTCACGCCGACGGCGCCGATCTGTTGGCCCTGGTAGACATTTTCGCGCATGTGCACGTCGACATTGGCCAGGTGCGCGTAGGCGCTGACCCAGCCGCCGGCATGCTTGATCAGCACCAGATTGCCAAACCCCGGGACCTGGTCGCCGGCGTAAACCACCTCGCCGACGGCCGTGGCCCGCACCTCCGTTCCCGTCGGAGCGGCGATGTCGACGCCGTCATTGCGCCGACCGACACCCGAGGCGCCGAACTTTGACAGAATATCGCCCTTGACCGGCCAGATGAACTTGCCCTGGCCAAGGCTGGCCAGAGCCGTCGCATTGACCGGCGCCTCCGGCGGGCGGCTGGCTTCGCTGGGGACAGTGGAAGGCCGGGCGTAGGCGAAGTTAGGGGACGAGGACGGTTGCGTAGGTTCCGCCCGGCGGGCGGCGCCGGCGGCCACGGCTTCCGGGCTGGCCACATAGGGGCCGCCGGTGGTCGGCGGGCTGTAGGCCGGCGTCGGAGCCGCCCGATAGACCGCCCGGGGCCTTGGCGCGGCATAGGCCTGCTCGGTGACCGTGATCCGGCTTGGTCCGTGGTCGTCGTAATGCGCCGGCAGGGCCACGTACATGCCGGCCGTAAGGCGCCCGCGCTGGGGCAGGTCATTGAGGGCCGACAGTTCGCCAAGGCCGACGCCGAAACGCTTGGCCACCGCGCCCAGGGTGTCGCCCGGGGCCACCACATAGGCCTCGGCCACCGGAACCTTCAGATGCTCGCCCGGTCGCAGGCCGTACGGTTTCCGCAAGCGATTGGCGTCGATGAGTTCGCGCCGGCTGGTGTTGAGGTCGCGGGCGATGGCGTCAAGGTGGTCGCCCTTCTGAACCTCATAGTCGCGATACATGCCGCGCGCGGCCACCACCTTGCCGTCGGTGACGTAGCGCACCACGCTGCGCGGAGCCGGGGCCTCATAGGCCTCCGGCGGCGGGACAGGCTGCGCCGCGGCCGGCGCGCTCTGCGTCGCGGGTTGCACGGCCGGCGGGCTTTGCGTCGCGGGTTGCGCGGCCGGCGGGCTTTGCGCCGCGGGCGTCGTCTGCGCCGGGGGTTGGGCCTGAGGCAGAGGCTGAGGCTGAGTGGCCACAGGCTCTAGGGGCGAGCTTTCCACCGCCGCCGGGGCTGGCGCGCCGGTCGGCTGGGCTTCGGTCTGGGCGGCGGAATCGCGGGTCGCCGATGGAGCCGAATCCGGGGCCGCGGCCGGCGTCGGCGCGGGCGCCGCTTGGCGCGCCGGATACTGCGGCTTGATCGGCGGTGGCGCGACATAGCCCTGGGACACGGGGTATTGCGGCGTCGCACACCCGGCCAGCGCCGCGGTCGAAAGGCCGATCAGAAGAAATCGCTTCATCGCCGATCCTCGCACACCTCTACGAGAGCATGCGGCTGGTTAACCAATTCGATCATTCACTCACGCCGGGGGCCCAGTTGTTATCGCTCGAGTCGTCACAATTCGCGCGCCACCCCCTCGAGCAAGGGGACGAAGCGCACTTCGCAGAGGATGTCCATGGAGAAGCCGCCCGCGCCATCGCCGGCGTAACGGCAGAGTTTCTGCACTGGGCCCTTGCCGACGGGCGCGACCAGCACGCCGGATGGCTTCAGCTGCTCAAGCAACACCTTCGGCTCGTCTTGGGCCGCCGCCGTGACCAGAATGCGGTCAAAAGGCGCCTGTTCGGGCCAGCCCAGAGCGCCGTCGCCGAACTTGGTGATGATGTTGGTGAGCTGCAGGGCGGCGAAGCGGGCCTCGGCTTCGCGCAGAAGGGTGCGGTAACGTTCGATGGTGTAGACCAGCCGGGAGAGGCGGGCCAAAACCGCGGTCTGGTAGCCGGAGCCGGCGCCGATCTCCAGCACCCGCGCCCGCGGCTCCAAGGTCAGGGCCTGGGTCATCAGGCCGACGATGAACGGTTGGCTGATGGTCTGACCGCAGGCGATCGGCAGGGCCGAATCCTCCCAGGAACGGTCCTTGAACAGTTCCGGCGTGAACAGGTCGCGCGGCGTGCGCTCCATGGCCGCGAGCACGGCCGGGTCGGTGACGCCCTGGGTGCGCAGCGCCAGCACCAGGCGGGCGAGACGAGTGTCGCGCTCGGCCGGCTCCTTGTGCGGGCGCCGGGTCATGCCCCGACTTTCAACCTTGGAGGCGGTCCGCCGACCGCGCCGGCCAGGGCCCGCACCGTGGCCATGTGGGTGAGGTCGATATGCAGGGGCGTGACCGAAATGCGTCGCTCGTCGGCGGCGCGCAGGTCGGTGTCGTCCGCCGGCGCCTGGACCGCCGGGCGAAAACCCAGCCAATAATAGTCGCGGCCACGCAGGTCCGTGCGCCGCTCGGCGAAGCGCGTGGTGACGGCCCGGAAGCCTTGACGCGTCACCTCCACCTCGCGCACCTCCTTGGCCGGCCCGACCGGGAAGTTGATGTTCAGAATCACCTCGCTTGGCCAGCCCAATTCCATCAGTCGGGCCACAAGGCCAGCACCGAACACCTCCGCCGGCTCAAAGGGCTTAACCTCGTCCGCCGGGCCATAGGACATCCTTTGCGACAGGGCCATGGCCGGCACGCCCAGGGCCATGGCCTCGATGGCCCCGGCGACGGTGCCCGACATGGTGACGTCCTCGCCGGCATTGAGGCCGCGGTTGACGCCCGACAGCACCAGATCGGGGCGCGCCTCGCCCATGAGGTTCTGAATGGCCAGCATCACGCAGTCGGTCGGCGTGCCGCGCACCGCTAAGCGCCGCTCGCCGATCGGGCGCACGCGCAGTGGTTCGGAAAGGGTCAGGGCGCGGGAAGCTCCGGATTGCTCGAACTCCGGCGCGCATACCCAGACCTCGTCCGAGAGCTGGGTCGCGATCGCCTCCAGCACCGCCAGGCCCTCGGCGTGGATGCCGTCGTCGTTGGTGACCAGTATGCGCATCAGGCTTGTATGCTCATCAGGCTTGTATGCTCATCAGGCTGGGCCGCCGATGTGCGTGGCCCCGCGCATATAGGGGTGCAGCGCCTGGGGTATGGCGATGCGGCCGCCCTCGTCCTGATAGGTCTCCATGACCGCCACCAGGGTTCGGCCCACCGCCAGGGCGGACCCGTTCAGGGTATGGACGAAGCGCGTCCCCTTCTCTCCTTGGCGGCGGAAGCGGGCGTCCATGCGCCGAGCCTGGAAGTCGCCGCAGTCCGAGCATGAGCTGATCTCGCGCCAGGCCTCCTGCGATGGCAACCACACCTCCAGGTCATAGGTCTTGCGAGCCGAGAAGCCCATGTCGCCGGCGCACAGCAGCATCGTGCGGAATGGCAGCTCCAGGCGCTTGAGCACGCTTTCGGCGCAGGCTGTCATCCGCTCATGTTCGTCACTCGCCTGTTCGGGCGCGGTGATCGAGACCAGTTCGACTTTGTTGAACTGGTGCTGGCGGATCATGCCGCGCGTGTCCTTGCCCGAAGCCCCGGCCTCGGAGCGGAAGCAAGGGGTGAGCGCGGTCAGCCGCATGGGCAGCTCGTCCTCAGCCAGGATGCGCTCGCGAGCGAGGTTGGCCAGCGGCGTTTCGGCGGTGGGGATCAGCCAGCGCCCGTCGGTGGTGGCGAACAGGTCCTCGGCGAACTTGGGCAACTGGCCGGAGCCGAACATGGCCTCGTCGCGCACCAGCAGCGGCGGGGCGACCTCCAGGTAGCCGTGCTCCTGGACCTGGATGTCGAGCATGAACTGGCCCAGCGCCCGCTCCAGCCGGGCCAGCTGACCGCTGAGGACCACGAACCGGGCTCCGGACATGCGCCCGGCGGCTTCGAAGTCCATCATTTTCAGCCCCACCCCGAGATCGACGTGATCTTTCGGGTCAGCGATGGCGTTGGGCTCACCCCAGCGGCGAATTTCCCGGTTGCCGCTCTCATCGGCGCCGTCCGGCACGTCGGCGGCGGGCAGATTAGGCAGGCCCGCCAGCAGGCCGTGCAATTCCTCGCCGAGATCGGCCTCCTTCTTGGTCCGCACGGCGATGGCCAGCTTCAGCTTCTCGACTTCTTCAATCAGGGCGCCGGCCGCCCCTTCGTCCTTGGCCGCCTTGGCCTGGCCGATCAGCTTCGAAGCCTCATTGCGCCGCGATTGGGCCGCCTGCAGGGCCGTCTGGCAGGCCCGCAGATGCTCATCGAGTTCGAGGAGGCGCGGGGTCTGGGCCGACAGGCCACGCCGCGCCCAGGCCGCATCATAGGCCTCAGGGTGTTCGCGAAGGGCGCGCATGTCGTGCATGGAGAAAAACGAGTTTGGAGTGCCGGAGATCGGGCTTCCTTAGGGCGCGTTGGCGGGCGCGCCAAGGGCGAAGCTGGCCACCGCACCGATCCGGCCGATCAGGCGGCGGCCGCTTCGCGCGCCTCGTCGCGGCGGCGTCGCAGCTCCAGCAGGGCCACGCACCAGATGGAGATTTCGTAGAGCAGGGTGATGGGCAGGGCCAAGGAGATCATGCTGATCGGGTCGGGTGGGGTGACCACGGCGGCGACCACGAACACGCCGAGGACGGCGTAACGCCGGCCGGAGCGCAGCACCTTGCTCGTCACCAGCCCGGCCAGGCCCAACAAGGAGAGGACCACCGGCAACTGGAAGCACAGGCCGAAGGCCAGGAGCAGGGTCGTGACCAGGGACAGATAGTCGGAGACCTTGGGCAGCAGCTGCACCGAGATATTCCCCGCGTCGACGATCTGCTGGTTGAGGGAAAACCACAGGACGAACGGCAGCATCACGAAATAGACCAGGGCCGCCCCCAGGGCGAACAACACCGGCGAAGCCAGGAGGAAGGGCAAAAACGCATGGCGTTCGCGGCGATAGAGGCCCGGGGCCACGAAGCGGTAGAGCTGCCAGGCCAGGACCGGAAAGGTGATGACCACTGCCCCGAAGACCGCCAGCTTCACCTTGGTGAAAAAGAACTCCAGCGGCGCGGTGAACACCAGCTTGAGCTGTTCGGTGGCGTGGGGCGGCGGCAACACCCCGATGAGGGTCAGCAACAGATCGAAGGGGCCGTGATGGGCGCCGGCGCTTTTCTGCGCCGCCATCAGGCCCGCGCCGACCTCGAAGGGGTGCAGCAGGGCGATATAGATCTGCCGGGAGAAGGCGAAACACAGCAGGAATCCGACCACCAACGCGGCGGCGCAGATGATCAGCCGGCGGCGAAGCTCGATCAAGTGATCGAGCAGGGGCGCGCGGGAAGCCTCGATCTCGGTCTCGTCGTCGCTCAAGAGGCGGCCTTGACGGGCTGGATCGTAGGCTCCGCTTCGCCATGCGGTGCCGGCGGCTCGCCGAACGGCAGGTCCGGCTGGTCATGGTCCGCCTGAACGGCGTCGGCAGGTTCGGGGTCGGACGCGACCGGGCTGGTCGCCGGGTTCAGCTCGGCATGGATGTCGTCGAACACCTTGTCGCTCTCGGGGCCCAGTCCGACGGCACCACGCAGCACCGTCCCGGCGCGCATGGCCTCGACTTCGCGGCGAAGTTCGTCGAGCTCCGACTGTCGGGCGATCTCATCGAAACTGGCGCGGAACTCGGCGGCCATGGCCCGCATGCGGGCCACGAACTGACCCACCCGGCGCATCAGCACCGGCAGGTCCTTGGGGCCGACGACAATCAGCGCCACTGCGCCAACGATCAGGAAATCGAGGATCCGGCCTTCGGGAAACATCGGCGCTCCTGCCGGCAAAAGCCGCCGCTGTCAGGGCTAACGGACGATCGGATCCTTGTCCGGCTCGGCGCGCGGCAGCGGCTGGGCCGGCGGCGGGGCCGGTGGCTCATCGCCCTTGAGGCCGTCGCGGAAGGCGCGAATGCCCTTGGCGGCGTCGCCCATCAGCCCGGAAAGCTTGCCGCGACCGCCAAACAACAGCAGCACCACCGCGCCGATAATCAACCAATGAATCGGGCTGAGACCGCCCATCTTACTCTCTCCTTTGGCGCGCCGCGCGCGCCGGATCCTTAAGCCTGCCGTCAGACAATATAGGCGGTTAGCCGGCCGAACGCCAAGAACGGCCTCAGACCAACAGGGCGCCGTCTATGCAGGTGACGCAGGCGCCCCCGACGGACACATCGCCGCTTGCGTTGACCACAACCCCGATCCGTCCGTCACGCCCGATGCGTTGTCCCTGAAAGGCGACGTAGCTGGCGCCATCGGCGGGCAGCAGTCCGCGCCTCCATTGGAAGACGGCGACGGCGCCATTGCCACTGCCACACACCGGATCTTCGTCAACTCCGCCCGACGGCGCGAACGAGCGAACCTCGATGCCCCCCTCGGAGCCGCTGTGGCGGCCGAAAGCCGAGATCCCCGTCACGCCCAGCCGCCGCTCAAACTCGGCGCAACGGCCCATGTCGGGGCGCAACGCCAACACCTCTTCAGCGCTGGGCATTTGGGCGACAATCCACACCGGCCCAACGTCGACCTTTGCCGGCACGGCGTGGCGGACCACGGCTCGTCCGAGCACCGCCTCGAGCTCGGCGATGTCATCATGGTCGAGGTCGTTAAGCTTTGCTGACGGCAGCCCGAACGCGAGGCGGCCGGTCGGTTCGATCCGGATCGACACCAGGCCGACGCCGCATTCCTGTCTCAGCACGCCCCCCGTTCCGATCACGCGCCCCGCCTCCAGCGCCGCGTGCGCGCTGCCGAGCGTCGGGTGGCCGGCGAAGGGCAGTTCGCTCACCGGGGTGAAGATGCGCAGCCGGTAGTCCGCCTCGGCGCTCGACGGCGGGAGGAGGAAGGTGGTCTCGGACAGATTGGTCCACCGGGCAATCGCCTGCATCCGTTCCGTGCTCAGGTCCTCAGCATCGAGGACCACCCCGACCGGATTGCCCTTGAACGGCGTCTCGGTGAACACATCGACAACTTTGTAAGCGCGCATGGATCTGGGTCTCTTCGAACCTGGCGTTGAAATCGCTAGATGGCGCGGCAAGTCGGAGTGGAACAGGTCAAACAGGGTCCCATATGCGCCACGAGCTCCCGATCCGCGGACAATGTCTTTGTGGGGCGGTCCAATTTGAACTCACACCGCCGCTCGCCGAGCTTACTCATTGCCACTGCCGATCATGCCGGCTGTCGCGAGGCGTCGCGTTCGTAACCTGGACCTCTACGCCGCCGGAACGATTCGCACTCACCGCGGGCGAAGACTCGCTGGCCTGGTATCGGACCTCGCCGGGCGTGCGCTGGGGCTCGTGCCGAAAGTGCTCGAGCCCGATGTTCTACGTGGCCGACCAACCCGGCCATCCCGAAGCGCCAAAGCTGGGCCACGTCTATGTGTCGGTCGGCAGCCTGACCGACCCGATCGCGGCCCGGCCGGCGGCCCACGTCAGCTATGAAGAGCATGTCGCCTGGATCGAGGGCGCCGCCGGCCTGCCGAAATTCCGCGGCAAGACCGACGAGAGACTGGCGTAATTCAGCCCCCTGCCGCCTCAGCCGTGGCCAGATAGTCGACATGGAAGTCGGCCGCTTCGCCGTCTTCCAGAGGGTCCTCTTCCGTGGCCTCGGCCGTGGGCAGGGCGAAATCGAGGTCGGCCGGCATGTCCAGGCTCAGCAGGCCGGCGGCCTTCATCTCGGCGACGCCCGGCAGGTCCGCCAGGCTGGCCAGGCCATAAAGCTCCAGGAAGCCGTCGGTGGTGCCGAAGGTGACCGGCCGCCCGGGGGAGCGCCGCCGGCCGCGCATGCGCGCCAGACCCAGCTCGAGCAACTGATCGAGAGTGCCGCGGTTGGCCTGCACC
>DASXMK010000146.1:0-6181 GCA_036495705.1 Caulobacteraceae bacterium
GTCAGCGCCTCTCCCGCCCTCGACCTCGCCAACCGCCTGGAAGCGGCGCTGGCTATGGCCACCGCGCCGTTCGGGGTGGCAGGCCCCCCTCCCGGCTTCGCCGGCCCTCCCTCCAAAGGGGGGAGAGAGGATCAGCGCGAACCCTCTCCTCCCCCCCTGGGGGAGGGGGACCGCCCCCGGGTCCGGCCGAAGGCCGGCCCGAGGACAGGCTCCGCGGTGGAGGGGGCAAGCGACGCCACCGCCACCGCCGCTTCCGCCGCTCACGCTCTGGCGCAATGCCTGGAGGCCCTGGCCGGGCCCAGCGTCTGGGCCGGGCAGGCCGGCGAGGCCGTGGGGCAAATCATCGCCAGCCTGACCAGCGAAGCGGCCGCCCTGCCGCCGGTCACCCGGGCCGGCTTCCGCGACCTCCTCGACGGCCTCCTGGCCCGCGGCGAGGTCCGCCCGGGCGGGGCCAGCCATCCGCGCCTCAAGGTCCTGGGCGTCCTCGAAGCCCGCCTGGCCGCCGCCGACCTCACCATCCTCGCCGGCCTGGAGGAGGGGGTGTGGCCGGCCCCGGCCCCGGTCGATCCATTCCTTTCCCGGCCCATGCGCACGGCCCTCGGCCTCCCCGCCCCCGAGCGCCGCATCGGGCTTTCGGCCCACGATTTCGCCCAGGGGGCGTGCGCGCCGCGGGTGGTGCTGCTGAGCAGCGAGCGCCGCGGCGGGGCTCCGGCCGTGCCGTCGCGCTGGCTGTGGCGCCTCGAAACCCTGATCGCCGGGGCCGGCCTCGAGCCTCCCGGCCGCCCGGAGGTGCTGGCCTGGGCCCGGGCCCTCGACGCCCCGCTCGCCGATCCGCCACTTGCCCTGCGCACCGCGCTCCGGCCCAAGCCCACGCCGCCGGTCGACGTCCGCCCGCGCACCCTGCCGGTCACCGCCGTCGAGACCTGGATCCGCGATCCTTACGCCCTTTACGCCCGCCGCATCCTCGGCCTCCGACCCCTGGATCCGCCCGACGCCGCGGTCGAGGCCCTGGCCCGCGGCTCGGCCATGCACAAGGCCCTCGAGCGCCTGGCCGGCATCGAACTGGGTGACATCGACGCCGAGGCCTACGCCGTGATCGAGGCCCTGATCGGCGAGGAGCTCAACGCCGCCGGCATGCCGGGGGCCCGCATGGCTCGCGAGCGCGCCCTGGCCGCCAACATCGCCCCGTGGATCCTGGCTTTCGAGCGTCGCCGCCGCCCAGGCGCGCAGCTGCTGATCGAACAGGGCGGCGAGCTGACTTTCGACACCCCCGGCGGGCCGTTCACCCTCACCGCCCGGGCCGACCGCATCGAGGCCCGCGGCGCGGCGGCCGACATCCTCGATTTCAAGACCGGGACGGCGCCCAGCCAGAAGGTGGTCGACGCCGGCCTTTCGCCGCAGCTCACCTTGACCGCGGCCATCCTCGCCGCCGGCGGTTTCGCCGACCTCGGGCCGATGACCCCCGGGGATCTGCTGTATGTGAAGGTCAGCGGCGGCCGGATCCCCGGCAAGGAGGAGCTGAGGAGCCCCAACGGGTCCGAGGCCCTGGCGGCCGCGGCCCTGGCCGGCCTCAAGCGCCGTTTGGCCAAGTTCGACGACCCGGAAGAAGGCTACGCCTCCAAGGCCGCGGTGCAGTTCGTCAATGACGACGGCGACTACGACCACCTGGCCCGGGTGTGGGAATGGCGGGTGCTGGGCGAGATGGAGAACGGCGAATGAGGGCTGGTCCTTTCCACAGCCCTCCTCCCGGCCTATCGGCCGCGGGCGCCTCTCCTCCCCCTCTGGGGGAGGGGGACCCGATCCTCCCCCGATTTCGGGGGAGGGGGAGATGGTGAAGTGGTGGAGGGGGCGGCCCCACTCCCCGGCTTCGCCGGTACTCCCCCCGCTGCGCAGGGGGAGATGGGTGGAGGGGGTCGTTGTCGCGCCGGCCTCCCTCTCCCCAGGGGAGCGCCTGTGAGCCCGCCGCGCGCCGTGGGCGGCCGCCGGGCCCAGGTCCAGGCCTCCAACCCCCGGGCCTCGGTGTTCGTGGCCGCCAACGCCGGCTCGGGCAAGACCTCGACCCTGGTCACCCGCGTCGCCCGCCTGCTGCTGGCCGGGGCGGCGCCGGAAGCCATCCTGTGCGTCACCTTCACCAAGGCCGGGGCGGCCGAGATGCAGACCCGCCTGTTCGACACGCTCGGCGACTGGGCGGTGATGGCGAGCCCGAAGCTGGCTGAGGAACTGGCCGATATCGACGAGGCCGGCCGCGACCTCAGAAAGGCCCGGGCCCTGTTCGCCCGCGCCCTGGAGACTCCCGGCGGCCTGAAGATCCAGACCATCCACGCCTTCTGCGAAAAACTGCTGCGCCGTTTCCCCCTGGAGGCCGGCGTCTCGCCGGGCTTCACCGTGCTCGAGGACGCCGCCGCGCGCGAAGTCTCGGCCTGGGCCCGCGACGACGTGGCGGCGGCGGTGCTGCAGGCGCCGCAGAGCGCGCTGGCCGCCGCCTACGACCATTTCGCCGTCGACCTCGATTACCGCGCCTTCACCGCCATGTTCGCCGATTTCGAGGCCAAACGGGCCGAGATCGCCGCCTATGTGGCCCGTTGCGAAGCCGACGCCGGCATCGAGGCCGACGTCTGGGGCCGCTGCGGCTTCGACGCCCCGGCCGATCCCGACGCCATCGAGCAGTGGGCCCTCAAGCGCACCCGCACCGTGCGCTGGCGGCGGGTGGCCGAAACCCTCGCCGGCAGCGGCAAGGTCAGCGAGGTCAGGCTCGGCCAGGGGATGCTGGGCGCCCGGGCCTCGGACGATTTCGCCGACCTCAAGGCCCTGTTCCTCACCGACAAAAACGAGCCCCGGGAAAAACTGGTGACCCTGTCGGCCGGCAAGGAGGTCCGTGACTTCCTGGCCGACGAACAGGCCCGTTGCGTCGACGCCGCCCAGCGCGCCGCCAACGCCCGCCTGGCGGCCGAATCCCTCCAGGCCCTGACCCTGGCCACCGCCTACGCCGCCCTCTACGACGGGGCCAAAGATGAGGCCGGGGCCCTCGATTTCGGCGACCTGATCGGGGCCACTCTGGAGCTTTTGACCAAAAAGGCCGACGCCGCCTGGGTGCTGTTCAAGCTCGACAACTGCATCGAGCACGTCCTGCTCGACGAGGCCCAGGACACGGCGCCCGAGCAGTGGGGCATCCTCAAGGCCCTGACCGACGAGTTCTTCCATGGCCTGGGTACGGCCGGCCCGACGCCTAGGACCATGTTCGCGGTCGGCGATGAGAAACAGTCGATCTTCTCGTTCCAGGGCGCGGCCCCCGAGCGCCTGGCCATCGAGACCGACGCCTTCAGCGCCCGCATCCGCGACGCCGGCCTGGCCTTCGAGCGCGTGCCGCTGCTGGAAAGCTGGCGCTCGGCCCCGGAAATCCTCTCCTTCGTCGACCGGCTGTTCAAGGATCCCCAGGCCTACGCCGGCCTGCGCCCCGCCGGCGGGCCGGTGAGGGCCCTCGACCTCCAGCATCGCCCGACCCGCACCGATCACGGCTGCGTCGAGCTCTGGCCCCTGGAGCAGGGCGAAACGGCCGAAACCGAGGACGATCCCTGGGCCCCGGTCGACCGCGAGCCGCCGAAAAGCGCCAACAAGTTCCTGGCCCAGCGCATCGCCCGCGCCATCGTCGACATGGTCGACCGCGGCGACGGGGTGCTCGACCGCGGGGCCGAGCGGCCGCGGCGGTGCACGCCCGGCGATGTGATGATCCTGGTCCGCCGGCGCGGGCCGCTGTTCCACGAGATCATCCGCGCCCTGAAACGCGAAGACGTGCCGGTGGCCGGGGCCGACCGGCTGAAGCTCTCCGAGCACGGGGTCTACGAAGACCTGATGGCGCTGGGCCGTTTCGCCCGCTTCCCACCGGACGACCTGTCCCTGGCCGTGCTGTTGCGCAGCCCGTTCTGCGATGTCGGCGAGGATGGTCTCTACGACCTCGCTTACGGCCGCGAGCGAAGCCTGTGGCGGACCCTGCGCGACCGCGCCGGCGAGCGGACCGAATGGGCCGACGCCGCCCGGTTCCTCGGCTGGGCCCGAGCCGAGGCCGAAAGGATCCCGCCGTTCGATTTCTATTGCTCCGTGCTCGGACGGATCGATCCGGCCGGCCGCTCGATGCGCCAACGCATCCTCACCCGCCTGGGGGCCGAGGGCGAGCAGGCCCTGGAGGCTTTCGTCGGCCAGGTGCTGGGCGCCGAAGCGGCCGGGGCGCGCGACCTGGAGAGCCTGATGGCGTGGATGGGCGGGCTCGAGCTCGACATCAAGCGCGAGCAGCCCGAGGGCGGCGGGGCCGAGGTGCGGGTGATGACCGTGCACGGGGCCAAAGGCCTGGAGGCCCCGATCGTCATCCTGCCCGACACCACCAGCCGGGCGACCTGGCAGGGCGGGCGGCTGCTGTCCCTGGCCGACGGGGCGTTCCTGTGGGCTCCGCGCAAGGCCGACGATGGCCCGGTTTCGGCCGCCGCCAAGGTGGCGCGCCAGGACGCCGTCGAGGCGGAATCCTCGCGCCTGCTGTACGTGGCCCTGACCCGGGCCCGCGACCGCCTGATCCTGGCCGGGGTCGAGCCGCTGCAGCCCTGGCGCCAGGAACGCAGCTGGCGCGATTTCATCGACCGCGCCTTCGCGCGCCTGGAGGAGACCCGGCCGTTCGCTTTGCCCGGCGGCGGGGAGGGGCGTCGGTTCGGTCCGGATCCTGTCCCCGCTCTGGCCCTCGCGCCGGCGGCGGCGGCGCAGATGGCGCTGCCGGCCTGGATCCAGGGCCTGGCCCGGCCTGAGACACCGGCCGAGCGCCGGGCCTCGCCTTCGCGCCTCGGCGACGACGAGCCCGGAGCCGCGCCATCGCCGATCGCCACTGTCGCCGGTCTGGGCCGCTATCGCCGCGGCGATCTCATCCACCGCCTGCTGCAGGTGCTGCCCGACCTGGGCGCTGAACGTCGGGCAGAGGCCGCCGCCGGCCTGCTGGCCCGCGAACGCGACCTGACCGACGCCCAACGCCAGGAGATGGCCGCCGCGGCCTTGGCGGTGCTTGGCGATCAGCGCTTCGCGGCCGTGTTCGGCCCCGGCTCGCGGGCGGAAATCCCGGTGGTCGGCGAAGCCGCCGGCCTGGCCATTTCCGGACGGGTCGACCGTCTGCTGGTCGAGGACCGTCGCGTCCTAGTTGTCGACTTCAAGACCAACCGCCCGGCCCCGGCGACGATCGAGGCCGCCGATCCGGCCTATGTGCGCCAGATGGCGATCTACAAGGCCGTGCTTGCCGAGGTCTTCCCCGGCAAGGCCATCGAGGCGGCGCTGATCTGGACCGATGGCCCCAGCCTCATGCCCGTCCCAGAGGAGATGATGGCCGAGGCGTTAGAAAACCTGACTTAAAAACCGCTCATCCCCGCGAAAGCGGGGACCCAGGCTTTTTTGCCTGCCGTCATCACCGGGCGTCAGTCCCGGTGATCCATTGGGCGCGAAATGGGGAATGGCCGCGCTTGGCGCGGCCACGGCCAAGCCCGTGTTCATGGATGGCCGACACTAACGGTCGGCCATGACGGTAGCGAGAGGGGGCAAGGGCGCCACGCTGGACACTACTGGGTCCCCGCTTTCGCGGGGATGAGCGGACAGAAGGTTGCCCCCTAAACCCCCAGCGCTTCGGCCGGTCGCAATCGTCCGGCGTCGCGGGCCGGCGGGGCCCCGAACAGGCGGGCGTATTCGCGGCTGAACTGCGAGGCGCTTTCATAGCCCACGGCGTAGCCCGCCCGGGCGGCGTCCTGATCGGCCATCAGCAGTTTGCGCGCCTCCTGTAGCCTGAGGTTCTTCTGGTACTGCAGCGGGCTCATCGCCGTGGCCGAGCGGAAATGACGGTGGAACGAGGCGGCGCTCATCCCGGCCAGATGGGCCAGCTCGCCCACGCGCAGCGGCCGGTCATAGTGGACCCGGATCCAGCCGATAGCTTTGCGCACCTGGGCGTGGCGGCTGTCGGCCTTGGCGATCTGGCGCAGCACGCCGCCCTGCGGCCCCTGGAGCAGGCGATAAAGAATCTCGCGCTCCAGCAACGGGGCCAGGACCGGGATGTCCTGCGGCGTATCCAGCAGGCCCAACAGCCGCAACCACGGATCGAGCAGCTGCGCGGTCACCGGGCTGACGGCGAAGGCGGCGGCCTGGGCCTCGCCCCGCGGTGGCGCCG
>DASXMK010000147.1:0-2662 GCA_036495705.1 Caulobacteraceae bacterium
CGGGCCCGTTCCTGACCAATGTCTGGCCGCTCGAGGTTCCAACATTCCGGGGTCACGCCCAGGCCCTTTTCACCGCCTTCGAGACCCTTGGCGAGCGTGTTCTCCACGCGATTGACACTCACCTCGGGCTATCTGGTGATCTGCTGGAGCGGGCGACGAAGGATGGGAACAGCGTGCTGCGCCTGCTGCGCTATCCGCCGGCGGACTTCAGCGGGCCCGCCTTGCGCGCGGGACCGCACGAAGACATCAACGCCATCACCCTGTTGCTGGGCGCCGAAGAAGCCGGACTGGAGATTCTGAACCGGGACGGAACCTGGCTGGCGATCAATCCTCCCCCCGGCGCGGTGGTGGTCAACATCGGCGACATGCTGGCGCGCCTGACCAACGATGTGCTGCCCTCGACCACGCATCGGGTGGTCAACCCGACGGCCGCGCGGCAGGGCGTGGCCCGCTATTCGATGCCGTTCTTCCTGCATTTCCGCTCGGATTTCGTGATCGAGACCCTGTCGCAATGCGTCGGGCCCGGCCGCCCGAACCGCTATCCGCAGCCGATCACCGCCGACGCCTTCCTGGAGCAGCGCCTCAGGGAAATCCGCCTGGCGTGAGCCTTATTCAAGCACGCAGTCGGCCAGGCCGTCCTGGCGCACGGTGCCCTGGCGGGCGGCGATGCGTCCCGTGCGCCGGCGTACATAGGGGCCAGGATCGCGGGCGCTCCACTTGAGCGGGCTGGGCAACACCGCCGCCAGGCGCGCCGCTTGCGCGGTTCCCAGATGATCGGCGTCGGTGTGGAAATCGCGCTGGGCGGCGGCTTCAACGCCATAGACGCCCGGCCCCATCTCCACGGTGTTGAGATAGACCTCCATGATCCGCCGTTTTCCCCACACGCCCTCGATCAGCAGCGTGAACCAGGCCTCCAGCCCTTTTCGCACCCACGACCGGCCAGGCCACAGGAACACGTTCTTGGCCGTCTGTTGGCTGATGGTCGAACCGCCGCGCAGTCGCCCGGGCCGGCGTTCATCGTGGCGCAGCGCCTGATCGATGGCCTTGAGGTCGAAACCATTGTGCTCGCAAAAACGGGCGTCCTCGGCAGCAATGGCGGCGCGGGTCATGGCCGGAGAGATGCGGGCGATCGGACGCCAATCGTGGTCGATGCCATAGCCTTGGGCCATGCGCTGGATCATCAAAAAGGTGAGGGGGGGCGGAACAAAACGATAAGCCAGCACCCACGCCGGCGGCACGATCAGCACCAGGATCACAAGCACCGCGAGCAACCTTCCCAAGAAGCGCAGAACGCCGCCGCGCCGGCGCGAGCGGTCGGGGGACTGCCACCTTTTCGGGGGCTGCCATTTTTTCTGAGCTGTCTTGGCCATGCGGAAAATCCGCCCCAAGGCTTGCGGCCATGGCGGTCTGGTCGTCAAGCAGCCGCGCGCGACTAAAAGGATCGAGAAATGGATGTCAGTGAGGCGGCCAGGCGGCGGATGTCGGTGCGGGCGTTCCGGCCCGACCCCGTGCCCGGGCATATCGTGCGCGAAATCCTCGCGATCGCCCACGGCGCCCCTTCGGGCGGCAATCTCCAGCCCTGGCGGGTCTACGCCCTGGCCGGGACGCCCCTGACGGAGCTCAAGGCTCTGATCGCGGCCACACCTATGGAGGCGCCGGAATACGACGTCTATCCGGCCAATCTCTGGGAGCCCTTCCGGACCCGTCGCTACCAGTGCGGCGAGGACCTCTACGCCTCCATCGGCATCGACCGGGAGGACCGGCCGGGACGCCTGCGGCAGCTGGCCCGGAACCTGGAGTTCTTCGGCGCCCCCGTGGGCCTGTACTTCTGCCTGGAGCGCAAGCTTGGGCCGCCGCAGTGGTCGGACCTCGGCATGTTCATGCAGACCCTGATGCTGCTGGCGGTGGAGCGCGGCCTGGACACCTGCGCCCAGGAGTTCTGGGCCCGCTATCCCAGGACCGTGGCCGGCTTCGTCGGCCTGCCCGACGATCACATGGTGTTCTCGGGCATGGCGCTCGGCTATCGCGACGATGACGCCCCGATCAATCGCTGGCGCACGCGGCGCGATCCCTTCGAGGCCTGGTGCGAGATGCGCGGCTTCGAAGAGTCCTAGCCGAGATCGAGCGTCGCCGCGCCGGCCGCGCCGGCCTCGTCGCCCCACGCCAGCTGGTCGCCGGCCATGGCCAGGGCGGTGATCGGCGGCCCTTTTTCCGCCCGCACCGGGCGGAGCGCCTGGCTGGCTAAGTCGCAGGCCCACACCCGGCCATCGTCGAGGCCGGCCGCCAGGGTCCGGCCCGCGCCGGCCACCCGGACCACGAGAGCCGCCTCGTCAAAGCCGATTTCCGCCGCCTGTTTGCCCATCGGACCGTCGGCTCCGGTGAACGGCCACAGCACCACGCCATTGGCCCCCGAGGTGGCCAGCCAA
The DNA here is from genome assembly GCA_036495705.1 of Caulobacteraceae bacterium. Lineage (GTDB taxonomy): Bacteria > Pseudomonadota > Alphaproteobacteria > Caulobacterales > Caulobacteraceae > Acaudatibacter. The sequence goes on from DASXMK010000147.1 coordinate 2,427, forward strand.
CCGTCGACAAAGGCCAGGCTCTTCACCTTGGCGGGATAGCCGCCCATGCGCATGTCGCGGCCGTCCGCCAGACGCCAGCCGTGCACGGCGTTTTCCTGCATGGACGAGACCAGGAAGCGGCCGTCGGGGCTGAAGGTCGCCGCCACGTGCGAACCCGCCCAGCGCATCATCACCGGCTGCTGGTCGGCGATCTTGGCCCACCACAGCGCCACGCCGCCATAGGTGGCCGCCGCCAG
>DASXMK010000148.1:0-1613 GCA_036495705.1 Caulobacteraceae bacterium
CCAGAGGGGGAGGAGAAGCGTCCGCGCGCGCCAAATTGGCGCACGGCGCAAAAAATCCTAGGAAAGGATTGAATCAATGGCCCGCGACGATCACATTAGGGTTCGCCGCGGGCTCATCCCCCCCGTTCTCGCGGCCTTACTAGGCCCGGCGGAGTGCACACCATTTCGCCGGGTCTTTTTTTATGAAGCCGGCGGCGGGGGCAATAGGGCCTGAGCCTCGCTGGACCGATTGGCCGCGAACGTGTCAAAAACGACACATATGCCGGCTGCGCTCCCCTCTGAATCCGTCGAAGCCTTTCGCCGCGACGGGGCCGCGCCCTTGCGCGGAATTGTCCCGGGGCGCGACATCGCCGCCCTGCGGCAGGCGGTTGCTTCGCTCCTCGCGCGGCCAAGCCCCAGGGCCAAGATCGCCACCGCGGCGGGCGATCCGGGCCTGTTCTTCGAGGATTTCTGCAATTGGCGCGAGACGCCGGCGTTTCGCCGCTTCGTCGAGCAGGGCCCCCTGGCCGCCGCGGCGGCGGCGCTGATGGGCGCCGACGAGGTGCGCTTCTATCACGACCATGTCCTGGTCAAGGAAGGCGGCACGGTGACGCCGACGCCCTGGCACCAGGACCAGCCCTATTACAATATCGATGGCCGCCAGACGGTGAGCTTCTGGATCCCGCTCGATCCGGTGAGCCGGGAGACGACCCTGGAGTTCCTGGCCGGCTCGCATCGCGGCCCCTGGCTGATGCCGCGCAGTTTTGCCGCCCGCGAGGCCAACTGGTTTCCGGAAGGGGCGCTGGCCGACCTCCCCGACATCGAGGCCGACCGGGCCGCCTTTCCGATCCTCGGCTGGGCCCTGGAGCCCGGCGACGCCGTCGCCTTCCACATGCTGACCTTGCACGCGGCGGCCGGCTCGCCGACCCGGCGGCGGGTGTTCTCGGCCCGCTTCATCGGCGAGGACGTGACCCATGCGCCCCGGCCGTGGGCCACCTCGCCGGAATTCCCGGGCCTCGCCCAGGCGCTGCCGGCCGGCGCCCCCATGGACCACCCGCTGTTTCCGGTCGTCTGGCCTTAAATCGCCCGCACCTTGACGACGGGGCTTGGCGGCGGGATAGGCTTAGGCGTGGTTCCCCTCGGGGATCAAAAGGGAATGCGGTGCGGGCTGAAAGGCCCAATTCCGCGGCTGCCCCCGCAACTGTATGCGGCGAGCCGGCGACCAAGTTTTCAGCCACTGGGGCGCAAACCCTGGGAAGGCCGGTCGCTTAAGGTTTTGACCCGCGAGCCAGGAGACCTGCCACACGCCGTGGTCACACGCGAGCGTTCCGGACGGGGTGTGTCGGGGCGGACGGAGCGCTGCAGCGGGCCGTCGTTTCGCAGGTGACGTGTCACTGCGAGGCCTGACCATGCCCACTACCCTGCCCGCCGCGCTCGCGGCCGCGCTCGCCACTTCCGCTTGGACCGCGAGCGCCCAGTCCCTTGCTCCGCCTACGGACGTTACCCCGGTGGTGGTGACCGCCACCCTGACGGCGACGCCCATCGATCAGGTCGGGAGCGCCATCACCCTGATCACCGCCGACGACATCGCGGCACATCAGTGGCGCACCTTGCCCGACGCCATGGCCGCCGCG
>DASXMK010000149.1:0-3844 GCA_036495705.1 Caulobacteraceae bacterium
GGAGATCCTCGCCTGCCCGCCCGGCAAGCGCATGGCGGTGATGAGCCTGATGAGCGGCGGCGAGCAGGCGCTGACGGCCATGGCCCTGATCTTCGCCGTGTTCCTGTCCAACCCCGCCCCGGTGTGCGTGCTCGACGAAGCCGACGCGCCGCTGGACGACGCCAATGTCGAGCGCTTCTGCGACCTGCTCGCGGCCATGCGCACGCGCGCCGCCACGCGGTTTATCGTCATCACCCACAACGCCCTAACCATGTCGCGCATGGACCGCCTCTATGGGGTGACCATGCGCGAAGCCGGCGTCTCACAGCTGGTGTCGGTGGACCTGCGCCAGGCCGAGGCGATGGTGGCGCAGTGATATTTCACAAATGTTTTCAAGTGGTTAAATGGGATCAGCGCGGCCTTGACGCGACTTTGCCGCGTCTGTAGTTTCCGCGCCGACCTGGCCGGGCCGAGGTCTGGGCGCAGGTGGCTTCTTTCAAGACCGCAACGCCCATGCCGAAGCCGGACGAGCCCAGCGACGGGGCGCTCAAACGCCTCGACAACAAGCTGGATGCGTTGGAGGCCTCTCGCACGACCAAACCCTTTTCGATGGGAATGGGCGATTCCGCGAGCGAAGGCTTTCGCCTGCTGGGCCAGATCCTGGGCGGCATGCTGGGTGGTCTTGGACTGGGGTGGTTCGCCGATAGCCTGGCCGGAACGAAGCCATTCGGGCTGCTGGGCGGTCTGCTGATCGGTACCGGCCTGTCGGTGTTCGCCGCGGTGCGCCAGGCCTCGGCGATGAGCGCCAAGGCGGCGGCCAAAGCGCCGCCCGCCCCGGCCGCTGACGACGATGACGACGAAGCCTGACGGCGAGAGCATGGGATAAGCGATGGCCGCCATAGAGCCAATGGAACAGTTTCTGGTGCGCAAGGTCGTGCCGCTCGAGCCGGTGCAGATTCCGGGCTTTGGCGCGCTCGACCTGTCGATCACCAATTCGGTGCTGTTCATGCTGATCGCTGCCGGCCTGATCTCGCTGTTCTTCCTCGTCGCCGCCCGCCGGCGCGTAGTGCCTGGCCGCATGCAGGCCATGGCCGAAATGCTCTACGGAATGATCGACAGCGTGCTCACCGGCGGGATCATCGGCGACCGCGGGCGGCCGTTCCTGCCGTTCATCTTCACCCTGTTCCTGCTGATTGCCACGCTCAACGTCATCAGCTTGGCGCCCGGCGGGTTTTCCGTCACCTCGCAATTGGCGGTGACCGCGGCCCTGGCGATCATGACCTTCTCCACCGTCCTGGTGGTCGGCTTCCTGCGCAATGGCTTCCGGTTCTTCAAGCTCTTCTGGCCTTCCGCCATGCACCCGGTGATGGCCTTCTTCCTGCTGCCCATTGAGCTGATCTCGTTCATGGTGCGGCCGCTCACCCTGGCCATGCGACTGTTCGGCAACATGCTCGGAGGCCACGTGGTCACCTTCATGTTCGCCAGCTTCGTCATCAGCCTCGGAATCTGGGGCATCCAGGGCGCCGGGCTGGTGAAACTGGGGCTTCTGGGCTCACTGGTCTCGTTCGCGATGATCGTCGCCCTGACAACCTTGGAGTTCGTTGTCGCCTTCCTGCAGGCTTTCGTCTTCGCCGCCTTGGCCTGCGTCTATCTGAACGAGGTCGTGAACCTCGACCACGGTCACTGAACCCTCAAGCAAAGGAACCACCCCACCATGGATCTCGCATCCGCAAGACACATCGGCGCCGGCCTGGCCATGACCGGCCTCATCGGCGCCGGCGCCGGTCTCGGCATCCTGTTTGGCAACTATCTGCAGGCGGCCATGCGCAACCCCTCCGCCGCCGCCAGTGAGCGGGTTTATCTGTTCCTGGGCATGGCCCTGGCCGAGTCGATGGGCATCTTCGGCTTGGTCATGGGCTTCCTGATCCTTTACGCCTGATGTCCGCTGGCGGCCTGCCTCAGTTCGACCTGGCCCAATGGCCGGGCCAGATCGTCTGGGCGCTTGGCGTATTCTTCGTCCTCTATCTGCTGTTCACGTTCGTGTTCGTGCCCCGCGTCAGCGCGGCCATCGAGCACCGCGAGGACAAGATCAGCGGCGACATCGGCGACGCCCGGCGCCTGCGCGATGAGGCTCAGGCCCAGGCCGACGCGGCCGCCGCCGAAATGGACGAGGCTCGCGCCCGCGCCCACCGCATGGCCGGCGAAGCCCGGGCGGCCGCCAAGGCCCAAGCCGATGCCCGCCAGACCGAGGAGGACGACAAACTGGCCGCTATCCTGGCCGAGGCCGAAGGCCGCATCGCCGTCGCCCGCGGCGAGGCCATGACCCATGTGCGCGCGATCGCCGCCGACACTGCCGCGGCCATGGTCGAGCGCCTCACCGGCTTGACGGCCAGCCCGGCCGAGCTCGAAGGCGCGCTCGGCTCGGAGAGCCCCGCATGAGCGCGCTGATCTCGGTATTCACCAACCCGCACGACGCTCACTTCTGGATCTTCATCGCCCTGGTGGTGCTGATCGCGCTCCTGTGGCGGGCCAAGGTTCCGGGCCTGGCGGTCAAAGCCCTGGACGATGTCGGGGCCAAAATTCAGGCCCAGCTCGACGAAGCTCACCGCCTGCGCGATGAGGCGCAGGCGCTGCTGGCGCAGATCACGGCCCGGCGCGAGGAGAGTGAGCGCGCGGCCGCCGCGATGCTGCAGGCTGCGGCGGAAGACGCCGAGCGCCTTCGGGCCGAAGCGGCCGAAAAGCTCGAAGAGGACATCCAACGCCGCGAGGCCGTGGCCGAACGCAAGATCGCCATCGCCGAGGCCCAGGCGGCCGCCGAGGTCAAAGCGGCCGCGGCCGATCTGGCCGCGCAGACGGCCGAGGCCGTGCTGGGCGCGCGCATCGCGGCGGCCAAGAGCGACCCGTCGATCGACGCCGGCCTCAAGGACCTGGCGGCGCGATTCCGGCCGCGGGCGAACTAAAGGCTCTTTCGAAACCTCTCCCTACAAGCGAGCTGCGTCCATATAATCGCTCGCGGACCAGCGGCGATGCAGCCACCACCATTCGCCAGGGCGCGCCCGTACGCGCGCTTCGATGAAGGCGTTGACCGCCGTGACTCCGGCCTCGATGTCGGCCGTTCGATCACCCGTGTCGGCGACTTCGATAGGCGGATGGATCACGCAGCGGAAGCGGGCGCCCCTGAGGCGTTCGATCGACATTGGCTGGATCGGAGCGCCAAACCGCATCGCCAGCCGCGCGGCGGCGGGATTGGTCATCACCGGGCGGCCGAAGAACGCGGCTGCGACGCCCATGTCGTAGCGCTGGTCGTTGAGCATGGCCACCGAACGGCCGGCGTTCATCGCCTCCAGCAATTCACGCGCGCCCTCCCCGCCCTTGGGCGCGAACAGGGTGACGCCATAGCGGCGGCGGCTGTCGATGATGCGCCGGTCCACATAGGGATTGTTGGCGGCGCGGTAGGTGACGTTGCAGGCGATGCCGGCGTCGACGATCACCGCGGCCATCACCTCGAAGTTGGAAAAGTGGCCAGAGATCAGCACCGCCGGCCGGCCTGAGGCGGCGATGGCCGCCAGATGCTCTCCGCCCACCACCTCGACCCGTCCGCCCGCCGGCGTGAGCCGATCGGTAAGGGGGAACTCGAAGATGTAGCGGCCGAAATTGTCCCACTGGCCGGCGAGCACACGCCGGCGCTCCTCGGGGCGCATGTCAGGTAAGGCCAGCCTCAAGCCAAGCTCGGCGGTGCGATGGGCGCGGGTCAACGGACCCAGCGCCTTGAACAAGGCCGCGCCCAGGGCCGAGGCGACGTCGACGGGCAAAAGCCGCAGCAACCAAGAGATGAGGTCGAAGCCGGCGACCTCCGCGCGCCATC
>DASXMK010000150.1:0-2691 GCA_036495705.1 Caulobacteraceae bacterium
GATGACCTGCAGCGCTTCGGCCTGATCCCCGAGTTCATCGGCCGCCTGCCGGTGATCGCCACCCTCGACGACCTCGACGAACCAGCCCTGGTCAAGATCTTGACCGAGCCGAAGAACGCCCTGGTCAAGCAATACCAGCGCCTGTTCGACATGGAGAATGTCGGCCTGGGCTTCACCGAGGACGCGCTCAAGGCCGTGGCCCGCAAGGCCATCGCCCGCAAGACCGGGGCCCGGGGCCTGCGCTCGATCCTCGAGGCCATCCTGCTGGAGACCATGTTCGAGCTTCCCACCCTCCAGGGGGTCGAGGAAGTGGTGGTCAACACCGAGGTGGTCGAAGGCCGCGGCCAGCCGCTGATGATCTACGCGGAGAAGAAGAGCGGGGCGGCCTCGGCTTAGCCGGACGTGGACGTTCGAGGAAGGCTGCGCCCTAACTTCCAAGCGGCCGCCCTGACACGCCAATGAGCAACCCTTTGTTTGACCGGCTATTCGCTGCCGGGGCGGCCGAGGCGCCGGCGATCGACGCCGGCCCACGGCGCTACAGCTACGGCGACCTGATGGCCGAGACCGGCCGGGTCGCCAACGCCCTGGCCGATCTTGGCGTCGGTCCGGGCGACCGGGTCGTGGTCCAACTCGACAAGTCGGTGGCCTCGCTGGTGCTGTATCTGGCCTGCGTGCGCGCCGGGGCGCCGATCGTGCCGCTCAATCCCGCCTACACCCTGGCCGAGCTGGCCTATTTCATCGCCGACGCCCAGCCGGCGCTGATCGTCTGCGATCCGGCCAGGGCCGAAGGTGTCGCCGGCCTGGCCGGCGGGGCGCGGATCGAGACCCTGGATGGCGCGGGGGAGGGGTCCCTGGCGGACCGGGCTGCGGCTTCGCCGGCGAGGTTTTCCGCCGTGGACCGGACGGCGGAGGACCTGGCCGCCATCTGCTACACCTCGGGCACCACCGGCCGCTCCAAGGGGGCCATGCTCAGCCAGCGGGCCCTGGCCACCAATGCGCAGACCCTGGCCGCCTTGTGGCGCTTCACCGCCGACGATGTCCTTATCCACGCCCTGCCGATCTATCATGTCCATGGCCTGTTCGTGGCCGTGAACGTGGCTCTGATGGCTGGCGCGGCGATGATCTTCCAGCCGCGGTTCGAGGCCGAGGCGGTCATCGAGGCCATGCCCCGCGCCACGGCCCTGATGGGCGTGCCGACCTACTACACCCGGCTTCTGGCCAGCCCGCGCCTGACGCGCGAGGCCGCCGGCCCGATGCGCCTCTTCGTCTCTGGTTCGGCCCCGCTGCTGGCGGCCACCCACCGGCAATGGCAGGCGCGCACCGGCCACGCGATCCTGGAGCGCTACGGCATGACCGAGACCGGGATGAATGCCTCCAATCCCTACGATGGCCTGCGCATTCCTGGCGCGGTGGGCCAACCCCTGCCCGGAGTCGAACTGCGCGTCGCTTCGGAGGCCGGCGCGCCGGCCTCGCCCGGCGAGATCGGCCAGGTGGAGGTCAGGGGGCCGAACCTCTTCTCCGGCTATTGGCGTGACCCGGCCAAGACCGGCGCCGCCTTCACCGCCGACGGCTGGTTTCGGACCGGCGACCTCGGGGCGGTGGGCGCGGACGGCTATCTGCGCCTCAGCGGCCGCGGTGGCGACCTGATCATCACCGGCGGGCTGAATGTCTATCCGGCCGAGGTCGAGGCGGCCATCGACGCCGTACCGGGCGTGGTCGAGAGCGCCGTGATCGGCCTGCCGCACGGCGATTTCGGCGAGGCGGTGACGGCGGTGGTGGTCTGCGGCTCGCCGCCCGTAAGCGAGCAGGCGATCCTGGCGGCCCTTCAGAGCCACCTGGCCGGTTTCAAGCGTCCCCGCGCCATCCTCTTCGCCGGCGAATTACCGCGCAACGCCATGGGCAAAGTGGTCAAGGCGGCCCTGCGCTCGGCCCATGCGGACCTCTATGGCGGCGCAGTCGGGCAAGCTTGACGACGGTTTCTTGAACCCCCCGCGGCGCGTCGCCACATAGTTGACGAACCGGAGCGCCAATGGGTGGTGAACCGGACACTTTCCCCCGACGCGGCGACGCCAGAATCGGGCTTAAAAGTGAGCCGGCCCGCATAATGGCGCGCCGGCGGGAGCACGCATCATGTTCGATCCAAAAGTTCTGCCAGTCCTGCCCCTGAGGGATATCGTCGTCTTCCCGCACATGGTCGTGCCGCTGTTCGTCGGCCGCGAGAAATCCGTGCACGCCCTCGAAGAGGTGATGAAGACCGACAAGCAGGTCCTGCTGGTCACTCAGAAGGACCGCGACCAGGACGATCCGACCCCGGCCGACATCTTCGAGGTCGGGGTGCTGGCCTCGGTGCTGCAGCTGCTCAAGCTGCCCGACGGCACGGTGAAGGTGCTGGTCGAGGGCAAGGCCCGCGCGGCGGTGCGCGCCTACACCGGCCGCGAAGAGTTCTACGAAGCCGAGGTGGTGCAGATCGCCGAGGAGGGCGGCGCGCCGGACGAGACCGAAGCCCTCTCGCGCGCCGTCATCGAGCAGTTCGAAGCCTATGTGAAGCTGAACAAGAAGGTGCCGCCGGAAGCCCTGGCGGCCATTCACCAAATCACCGAGGCCGGGCGTCTGGCCGACAACATCGCCGCCCATCTGGCGGTGAAGATCGGCGACCGCCAGCAGCTGCTGGAAATCTTCAACGTCGTGAAG
>DASXMK010000151.1:0-3185 GCA_036495705.1 Caulobacteraceae bacterium
GGCTCGTCAGTCGCCGGACGATCTCGGCCGCCGAGCGGCCACCGACAGGCTCGATGCCCGCGAGCGTCCACACCTCTTCGAGCGCCGAGGCCGCCTGAGATTCGTCCACGCCCTCTAGCAGGCTGGCCAGAGGCCCAGCCCGGGGCCCTCGTCCGCCCTGGGTGGCCGCGTCCAACGCTCTGGTCAGTCGCCAGGGCCGTGGGAAGGCGGCCCCAAGGTGAGCGGCCACGATCTCGGCGATCCCTAGGGACGCTAGGAAGACGCCGAACAGGCTGACATCACCGACGATCAATCCAAGATCGCCACGCCCGCCCGCCTTGGCCGCGCGCCAGGCCAACGAAGCCATGGCCGCGTCGGCGAGCGGCGCATCACCCGTTTCATAGGCTTCCAGGCCGATCTGCAGGAATTGCTCTGGACGGTCCGAGCCGGGCGGGGCCACGCGAAACGCTGGGCCTTCGTAAATATATCGGCCCGCGGCCGCCCCAGCGGCGATGTGCGCCAGAGCCGTACCCAAGGTGAAGTCGGGGCGAAGGCAATATTCCTCGCGGTCCGCGCCCTGGACCAGAAACAGGCGCTCGCGCAACGCCTCGCCCGCGAGATCAAGGTAGAGGCTGAGGGGCTCCGCGACGGCGGTGGTCACTAGGCTGCCGCCCGCGGCTTCGAAGACCGCGCGTACGCCCGCAAGGACCTTCGCGGGAGCCGCCGGCTCCAGCCTCATGCCGAAACCTCCACGATGCGGCGCACAGTGGCGGCCAACTCCGACCGCGGGGCCGTCACCTGACCCGGTCGATCCTCGCGCCAGGCCCGATTGTCCGCGACATCGTCGGCCAAGGCCCGACCCAATTGTAAATCCTTGACCGTCACTGTCCCCGCCGCCAGCTCTTCGTCGCCGAGAATCACTACTGCCGGCGAGCGCCGACGATCGGCGTATTTCATCTGGGCGCGCAGGCCGGACTCGCCCAGATAGACTTCGGCGGCGACGCCATTGGCGCGCAACTCGGCCGCGGCGGCGAAATAATCGCCCATCCGGGCCCGGTCGAAAGCGATGACCACCACCGGTCCGCGCGCGGCGCTGGTCGCCGGTTCGCTCTGGATGGCCAGCGCCGCGGCCAGCCGCGAGACACCGAAGGAAAAGCCGGTCGCCGGAACCGCCTCGCCGGTGAATCTGGCCACCAGCCCGTCGTAACGCCCGCCGCCGCCAATGGCGCCAAAACGAGCTTCGTCAGCCGACGGATGAGCGAATTCGGCTTCGAAGACCGCCCCGGTGTAATACTCCAGCCCGCGCACCACCGAAGGTTCGAAGCTGGCCTGCGCTTGGCCCACGCCAAGACAATCCAACGTGGCGGCGACGCGCGCCAGTTCCTCGAGGCCGGCGTCGACCTCCGCCGAACCCCCGATCAAATTGGCTAGGCTGGTCAGGGTGTCGGAGCGTGTCCTCCGCCCGGCTTCAAGGAAGGCCAGCACGCCATCGATCGCCGCGACCGGCAATCGCGCGCCCGGGGTGAAGGCGCCGGACTCGTCCCGGCGGCCGGGACCCAGCAGGTCCGCGACACCGCCGGGGCCGAGCCGGTCCAGCTTGTCCATGGCCCGCAGGGCCGAGAGACGCTGGGCTTCGTCGGTGACGCCACGGGCCGTCAGGAGGCCTCCCAACAGTTTGCGATTGTTGATTTTGATCGCGAATGACGCCTCGGCGAGCCCGGCCGCGCGGTAGCCCGCCACGGCCATGGCGATGATCTCAGCGTCGGCTTCCGGCCGGGACGAACCGACGGTGTCGGCGTCGCACTGAATGAACTGGCGATAGCGCCCCGGGCCCGGCTTTTCGTCGCGCCACACCGGGCCGACCGCATAGCGCCGAAAGGGTTTGGCCAGCCGGCTCCAGTTCTCGGCCGCGAACCGGGCCAGCGGCGCGGTCAGGTCATAACGCAGCGCGATCCACTGCTCGTCGTCGTCCTGTAGCGCGAACACCCCGGCGTTGGGCCGCTCCGCGTCCGGCAGGAATTTGCCCAGCGCGTCGGCATATTCAAACGCCGGTGTCTCCAGGCGCTCGAAGCCGAAGGATTCATAGACCTCGCTCACGGCGTCGACGATCCGCGCTTCGGCCGCCAGCACGTCGGCCCGCCGATCCAGAAGGCCGCGCACGGCGCGCGCCTTGGGGCGAAATGTGGCCTCAGCGGTCATGAGGGGCGCGCTTAGCCGCTCGCCGGGGTCGGGGCAAGGCGGCTCAGCCGTTGGACTGGCCGGCAAGGACGGCGGTGAGCATCCCCGGCGTGAGCAGTTGCGGTAGGACAATTGGTCTTGCGGCGCCGGGCGAATAGTACAAATACAGAGGCACGCCGATGCGCCCCTCGGCCGCCAGGGCCTTGGCGATGGCGGGGTCGCGGTTGGTCCAGTCGGCGACCATGTAGACCGCGCCGGTGCGTTTCATGGCCGCGCCCACCTCGGCGCTGGAAAAGGCCACCCGCTCGTTCACCTGGCAGGTGACGCACCAGGCGGCGGTGAAATTCACCAGCACTGGCGTTCGGGCGGCGCGCAGGGCCGCGAGTCTCTCGGGACTGTAGGGCGTAGACACCAGTGTCCCCGCAGGCGTTACTTGCACCCCGGCCGCAGTCGCCGGCTCGAAAGGTCCGAAACTCACCAAAGCGATCGACAGAGCCAAGCCGGCCGCGGCCCCAAGGCTTGTACACAGGCCGCCGGCCCCACTTGCCCGCCGACGCTGGCCGACTCCGAACAGCCAGGCGCAGAAGGCCAACGCAACCGCCGCCGCCAGCAGCCGCGCCAGCCCCAAGGGTCCGGTTTGCTGTGACAATACCCAGAGCAGCCAGGCGGCCGCGCCATACATCGGAAAGGCCAGGAACTTCTTGAGGCCGTCCATCCAGGCGCCCGGCTTGGGAAGCCGTCGGGTCAGGGCGGGGGTCAGGGCGATGGCCGTGTAGGGCGCGGCGAAACCGGCGGCCAGGGACGCGAACACCGCCAGGGCGACCCCCGGCGGCTGGGTCAGGGCGAAACCCAGCGCCGGGCCCATGAACGGCGCGGTGCAGGGCGCAGCCACCACCACGGCCAAGGCGCCGGTGAGCAGACTGCCCAATATACGCCCCTGGCCGACCAGCGCGGACCCCAATCCCTGGGCTGAGGCGCCGATCTCGAACAGGCCTGAGAGGTTCAGGGCCGCACCAAGCATCACCAGG
>DASXMK010000152.1:0-3814 GCA_036495705.1 Caulobacteraceae bacterium
GCGCCGGCGTTCTCTCCCCCCGTTGGGGGGTGTACGGCCGATTGGCCGGGAGGGGGGCAATCGAACGTTGCGGCCCTCATGTCGCATGGCCGCGGCCGCCAAACCGGCCTAGCCTCACCCCATGACGGCCGAACGCGACCGCATCGTCTCGCTGCAGATAACGGCCATGCCCAGGCCCATCGCGCTCCCCACATGAAGCGCAAGCCGCCGGATCGCCGCGCGGCGGCCAAGCGCGCCGCCCTCAACGCCCTGCGCCGCGCCCGCCGCGCCGCCCTCAGGGCCGGGGTCGATCTCTCCCCCTGGGAAGGCGAGTTCCTGGGCTCGGTGGAGGCGCGCGTGGAGACGTTTGGCCGAGCCTTCGCCGATCCGGACAAGGGCGCGCCGGGCATGGCGCTGTCCGGCCGCCAGAGCGTGAAGCTCAAGGAGATCGCCGCCAAGGCCCAAGGCAAACCGCCACGAAAACCATTCGCCCGCAAGCCTTCCCGGTGACGGAGTGACTTGCAATTTGCGATTCGGCCGCGGGCCGAGGGATGGTGCAATATGAATTGTGGCGAGAGTTGGCCCCCGACCTCCTTAAGACCCTCTTTTGACGAGCAAACTCTCTATCTCAATTGACGGAAAATGACTGACTGCTGTCAGCTTCGGCCTCTTCGGCATCTCGAACATTTTTACGCAATGTGCAATTTATCGGTTGACAAATAACCGAGGTCAGGTGCAATATGCAATCATTAGTGAACCACAAACCAGGAACCCGCCGATGCGGAACGACCGCGACAAGACGAGCGACCCCGCACAGCTGCGAGGAAAGTCGCCCCTGCGTTTCGGCTGGTGGGCCGGTCGGTTCAAACGCCCGCGACGCCCGCGACGCCGGCGCGCTTCCTCGCTCAAGCAGCGGCTTAAGGCCGGCTTGGTCCTCGATCGCGCCACCGGCTGCCGTATTTGGACGGGGGCGATGAATGGAAAGTTTGGGATTCTCATAGTCGGGACCCACCGTCTGGCCTGGGAGCTGGCCCATGGCCCCATACCCGATGGTTTGCACGTGCTTCATCGGTGCGACAACCCCCGGTGCAGCAATCCAGACCATCTGTTCCTCGGCACCCAGGCGGAAAACATGGCCGATATGTCCCGCAAAGGACGAGGGCGAAAGGGCTCATCCGGCAAGTCGAAGGCGGACGGCCGCAGCCTTCCGCAAGTTCAACCCGCCAGCGGCGAGAGCCGATAGGTCTTCACAATGGACTGGAGCGGCAACCCTGCCAGCAACCTCGGCGCCGCCCTCAAAGCCGCATCGTTCCCTCGGTCTGGGAAGCGGAATTCCAGGGCTCGGTCGAGGCGCGCGTGGAGACGTTTGGCCGGGCCTTCGCCGATTCGAACAAAGACGCGCCCGGTAAGGCGCTGTCGGGACGCCGCGAGAGCCGTTGGCTTGGCCGGCGAATGCCGATAGCCATAGCCAACTGAAGACGCGCACATAGGTGCGCGGACAAGGCCCGGACGGGATCGTATGCACGGCGCAGACCCGATGTTCGACCGATATAAGGACAGCTACGTCCGGACCGTCCAGGACTCCGTCCGGTTTTCGGGGCTGGGTTACGGCTTTTTCCTGCGCTCCAAAGCGGCCCTCCTGAAATGCATCCTCGCGCAACGGCTCCCGACAGTCGGCGCGCCGAGCATGCTCGACGTGGGTTGCGGCGTGGGCGCTCTGCACACCCTCTTGCGAGCGTTTGTTGGCGATATCCACGGGGTGGACGTTTCAGCCGAGTGCATCAAGCGAGCGGGCCAGGACAATCCTTGGGCCAGCTACGAAGCCTATGACGGCGCCCGCCTGCCGGTCGCCGATGGCCAGTTCGACATGGTTCTGGCCGTCTGTGTCGCGCACCACGTGCCGGTCCCCAATCGGGTGATGTTCTTTTCGGAACTGAGGCGCGCGGCCCGCCCGGGCGGTCTGGTCTGCGTAATCGAGCACAATCCGTTCAATCCGCTCACGCGCCTGTCGGTGATGCGTTGCGAGTTCGACAAGGATGCGGTCCTCCTGCGACGATCCCTGACCATGGACCTGCTTCGCACCGCCGGTGTGGGCGACCTCGGTTCGCAATATTTCGTTTTCATACCCTCGACAGGACCTCTCGCGCTGCACATCGAACGCGGCCTGTGGTGGGCGCCGCTCGGCGCGCAGTACGCCGCCTATGGCCGAGCCTGATCCTTTGTCGCCGGTTCGCCTAAGTCTCGTCGTTCCTTGCTTCAACGAGGAACAGGTCCTGCCGCAAGCCATCGCCCGGCTGCGCGCGTTGCTGGACGCGCTTGAGGCGTCGGGAAGTATCGCTCCGGAAAGTGTCATCACCTTTGTAGATGACGGTTCGAAGGATGCGACCTGGCGGCTCATCAAGGTCGCCAATGCCAACGACGCGCGGATTCGTGGCCTCATGCTGTCGTCCAACCGCGGTCATCAGAACGCGCTGCTGGCCGGCCTGTTGACGGCCCCGGGAGACGTGCTGATCAGCCTGGACGCCGACCTGCAGGATGATCTCGCGGCGATCCCGAAGATGCTGGCCGCCCATGCGCGCGGGGCGGAGATCGTCTACGGCGTGCGCACGCGGCGCGCGCCTGATGGCGTTTTCAAATCCGCCACTGCGCTTACCTACTATTGGCTGCTGCGCCGCTTGGGCGCGAATGTCATCCCGGACCATGCCGACTTCCGGCTCATGAGCCGGCGCGCCATCGACGCGCTCACCCGGTTCGACGAGGTCAATCTGTTCCTGCGCGGCGTTGTTCCTCTGCTCGGGTTCACAAGCGAAATCGTCGAATATGAACGTCAGCCGCGGTTGGCCGGTCAGAGCAAATATTCCTTCGCCAAGATGGCCGCGTTGGCTTTCGACGGCATCTTCGCCTTCTCGACCGTTCCGCTGAGCTGGATCACCTTTCTCGGCTTCTTCGGCGCGATGGCGTCGATTGCCGCCGGCCTGTGGGCTCTGTGGGCCCGACTGATGAGCGGCCAGGCCCTTCCCGGGTGGGCCTCGACCGTGATCCCGATGTATTTCCTAGGCAGCGTCCAGCTTCTCGCCCTGGGCATTATCGGCGGTTACGTCTCGCGCATCTACTCGGAGACCAAGCGGCGGCCGCGGTTCATCATCGACAAGTCGATCTAGCCAGCAAGGCGAGCAGCGCCCGCCCTTCGGCTGATGAGCTCGTCGAGTTTTGCGATCGGCGCCTCGATCAGGCGCGGAAACAGCGCCGCCAGTACCAGTAGCAGGGCCCCAATCGCGGCCAGGACCAGGCCGGCGGTCAGTCCCGTGGGCCAGAACGAGACCTCCAGCCGTCCCGCGCTTTTGGCCGGCAGCACAATGGAGACCAGCAGACCGGCCAGGGGCCGGGCCGTCACCGGAGCGCCGTTCAGCCGCGCGCTCCAGCCTGGATACCAGGCCCGGGCGAGCACGATTTCCCCGTTCGTGGGCGCGTCGTTGCGAACCTTGACGTCAATCTGCGCGGGGGCGCGAGAGACCACGCGCGCAGTCACTCCCGACGTGGTCCAGGTGACCAGGCCGGCCGGTTTAATCCGTGTGAAACGCCACTCGCCGGCCGGGCCGCGGGTTTCCGTCCACGCCGCGCCGGCCCAGGCGGCGAACGCCTGCGCGTCGGCCCCCTGTTGGACGACCACCTGGTCCACCCCCATCAGATCGATCAGGCTGAGGCCCGTCGGGCGCACCGGCGCGGTCACATGGTGAACCAAGACGCCGCAGGGCGCGCCTGCCGCGGTTTGACAGAGCAGCTCGCCGTACGATTGCGTGACCATCGAACTGTAGCCGACGATGCTGGCGCCGGG
>DASXMK010000153.1:0-1763 GCA_036495705.1 Caulobacteraceae bacterium
GGGCGGCAGTTCGTTAGTGATATCCCTGAGCATGGCTGGCTCCCGATGTTTGTTTCCGCCGATGCGAAAACTATCGGTTCCTCGGCGGAGGCATTAGACGGTCAAATCGGATAGTATCGATCCTGTTGGGGAATGGATCAGCCGTCCGCTTCGGCGAGCAGCTCAGCCAGAAGATTGGCGAGACGGTGCAGGGCCAGTAGGCCCAAGGATGGGGTCCGCCCTATGCGAAATTTGAATATATAATAGTCAGATTCTGACTCTACCGATTCCAGCGTGCATCAAACATCTTCATCCTGCCAACGCCAAATCGCGATGGCGGAGAGGAGAGGACATGTCCTTTCCCACCGGTGCCGAAGATGTCGAAGGCCCGCGCGGCCCGACGTCTTCCTCAACGGCAAACCTCGGCAAGTCATCGCCGCAGTCGTGGGGTCGCGCGATGAGCGACTCCTGGCTCTCGCGCCTGTTCGGTTCGCGAAAAACCGCCCCCGCGCGCCTGACCCTGCCTGCACAACGTCAGAAAGGTGGACCCATGTCCAAGTATCTCCTCGATCTGTCCAAGGAATTCGCCGGCAAGAAGGCGATCGTCACCGGCGGCTCGCGCGGCATCGGCGCGGCCACGGCCCAGCGCCTCATCGACGCTGGCGCGAAGGTGGTCGTCGTCGCCCGCTCGCGCCACGAAGAAACCCCCAAGGAAGCCGTCCTCGTCTCGGGCGATCTTCGCACCCTCGAGGGCGCCCAGAAGGTCGCCAAGGAAGCGATCGAAAAGCTCGGCGGCGTCGACATCCTGGTCAACGCGGCCGGCGCCGCCCGCGTCCACCTGCCGGACTCGACGGCCATCTCGGACGACGAGTGGGTCGACAGCCTCAACATCAACTTCCTGTCCGCTCTGCGCGTGACCAACGCCCTGCTCGCCGAGCTGAAGAAGTCGAAGGGCGCGATCGTCAACGTCACCTCCGGCGGCCGCATCGCTTACGCCGGCGCCATGGCCCACTACGGCGCGGCCAAGGCGGCGCTCAACAACTGGTCCGAAGCGCTCGCCAAGGAGCTCGCGCCTCAGGGCGTGCGGCTGAACATCGTCTCGCCCGGTCCGATCACCACGCCCGGCGGCGATGAGGTGCGCAAGACGATCACCTCGGCCATGGGCATCACCAACGAGCAGTTCTTCTCCGTGGTGCCGCTGGAGGGGCGCGCCGGTAAGGCCGAGGACCTGGCCGAGGCCATCGCCTTCCTGGTCTCCGATCGCGCCTCCTACATCACCGGCGACACCCTGTTCGTCGGCGGCGGGTTGGGCACGCTCGCGGCTCTGTAGCCGGCGGATCATCGGCCGGGCCCCTCGCGGGCCCTCACCTTCAGCTTGGCGACGCTCCCTCCGTCGCCAGGCCCCTCTTTTCGCACAGCAAGGGTCTGCGTCATGATCGACCTTCACTATTGGACCACGCCGAACGGCCACAAGATCACGATGTTCTTGGAGGAGACCGGCGCACCTTACCAGATCACCCCGGTGAACCTGGCCCAGAACGAACAGTTCGAGCCGGAATTCCTCAAGATCGGCCCGAACAACAAGACGCCGGCGATCGTCGACCGGGCGCCGGCCGATGGCGGCGAGCCGATCAGCCTGTTCGAGTCGGGCGCGATCCTGATGTACCTCGCCGACAAGACCGGCCAGCTGATCTCCAAGGACTACCGCACCCGCCTGGAGACCCTGCAGTGGGTGTGCCAGTCGGCGTCCCGGCCCTGAAATTCCTTGGCGAGCCAGTCGGTGA
>DASXMK010000154.1:0-1592 GCA_036495705.1 Caulobacteraceae bacterium
TCCACCGGGTGCTGCAGTCCGAAGGGATCGAGAGCCACGTGGTCGACGCCGCATCGATCCTGACCTCGCGCCGAGCTCGGCGGGCGACGACCGACCGGATCGATGGCGAGACCCTGGTGCGCACCCTGATGGCGTTCAAGCGTGGCGAGCCGCGGGGTGTTCCATGGTCACGCCGCCGACGCCGCAGGAGGAGGACCGCCGGCGCATCTGTCGCGAGCGCCGGACGCTGGTAGGCGAGCGGGTGAGGCACGTCAATCGGATCAAAGGGCTGCTCTTCGCCCAGGGGGTCTTCGGCTACGAGCCGCTACGCAAGGGCCGGCGTGAGCGGTTGGGGCACCTACGGACCGGTGACGGCCGGCCCCTGCCGGTGCACCTGACGGCACAGATCATCCGCGAGTTGGATCGGCTCGAGGTCGTGCTGGCGCAGTTGAAGACCGTCGCGGCGGAACGGGACGCCTTGCTCAAGCCGGCCAGTGACGAAACGGCCTCGCCGGCGGCCATGCTGGCGCGGTTGAAGGGCATCGGTCCCGAGACCGCCGCCGTCCTCTGGTCGGAGGGCCTGTTCCGCCAGTTCGACAACCGAAGACAGGTGGCCGCCTACGCCGGTCTGGCGCCGACGCCATGGCAGAGCGGCTCGATCGATCACGAGCAGGGCGTGTCCAAGGCGGGCAACCCGCGGCTGAGGACAACAATGGTCGAGCTGGCCTGGCTATGGCTGCAGAACCAGCCGACCTCGGCGCTCAGCCTCTGGTTCCACGAGCGGGTCCGGCGCCTTGGCGGGCGGGTGCGCAAGACGACCATCGTCGCCCTGGCGCGCAAGCTCCTCATCGCCCTGTGGCGGTACACGACCGCCGGCGTCGTCATCGAGGGGGCCGTGATAAAGGTGGCGCCGGCGACGATCTGACCCCATCCGCAAGGACCTGATCAGTCCTGCCGGATCCAGGTGGCCGAACCGAAACGGCCGTTGGCCTCAACAGCCGACCGATAGAATGGTCCCGGCCTCCTGAGCCCCACCCGCCGGACGCGGGATGTTGGTGCAGCCGCAACAAGCGGCGACCGTATGTGAGCTTGATCTGGTGCAGCACGCCATCAGGTCATGGAAACGGGCTCAGACCTTGGATTCGAACCAACGGCCGGAGAACTGCCCATGAACCTCTAAACTGAACCCTTGACCTCGAACATGCCCATGTGAACGGCCGTTCAGCCTTGGTGGCGGGAACTAGTCCTCATGCCCCGAACCGGACTCCGACAGGGGCCCCCAGGAATCGGCCGAGTCGGGTGGAAAGCGGGCCTGAAGTGGTCGCCTCGGGAAGGACCGGAGTCCGCGACATAGCCGTCCTTCCATTGCGAGCGCAAAAAAAGGTTTCGCCGCCCTTTGCGTTGTTTCAGGCTTGGATTGCCGAAGATTACATTCAGCCATGAGCGCAAACCACGCCGACTCTGGGACAAGCAGCTTTTCTTGCTGGCGTCAGCGACATTTGGCTAAAGGAGGGGCGGCGCTCGAAAGTCGTCTCTCTGTTCCTTGAGAAGCTCAGCGTGGGGAGAGTCGGCCGGGTCGCGGCGAGTGCGCGCGGCGTGGCGTCTCGGATTCG
>DASXMK010000155.1:0-9476 GCA_036495705.1 Caulobacteraceae bacterium
GCATCCCGGCCACCGCTTGCGACGCGCTTTGGCCGATGCAGTCATCGGCGAAGGCCACCGGCGCGCCCAACAGCTTCGACAGAGGCGCGGCGATGAGCCGCAGGCTGAGCTCAGGGGCCGGTTTGCCATTCGGGCGGCCGAAGTGGGCCAGGAGGATGACCTTGGCGCCGCCGTCCTTGAGGCGCGCGATCGTCGGCATGGCGGCGCGCAGGCGGGTGTCGTCGGTGATCGCGCCATCGGCCATCGGGGCGTTGAAATCGACCCGCACCAGGGCGCGCTGGCCCCTCAGCGGCACGCCAGCGAGCGTGCGAAAACTCACCGGATCAGGCGACCCTGGCGAGCGCCAGGGCGACGTCGGCCATGCGCGTGGAAAAGCCCCATTCGTTGTCGTACCAGGCGAGCACCCGGGCCATGCGGCCGTCGATAACCTGGGTCTGCGGCAGGGCCACGGTGGCCGAAGCGGAGATGTGGTTGAGATCGGCGCTGACCAGCGGATCGTTGGTCACGTGCAGCACCCCGCGCAAAGGACCCTTGGCCGCGGCGGCGCTCATCGCCTCGTTGATCTCCTCGCGGGTGACAGCGCGGCCGGGAACGATCTTCAGATCGATCACCGAGACATTGGCCGTGGGCACGCGGATGGACGAGCCGTCGAGCTTGCCGGCCAGCTCCGGCAAGACCAGGCCCAGGGCCTTGGCCGCGCCGGTCGATGTGGGGATCATGGACAGGCCCGCCGCCCGCGCCCGGTAGAGGTCGCGGTGCAGGGTGTCCTGGGTCGGCTGGTCCGAGGTGTAGGCGTGCACCGTGGTCATATAGCCGCGCTCGAGGCCGCAATGGTCGAGCAGCACCTTGGCCACCGGGGCCAGGCAGTTGGTGGTGCACGAACCGTTGGAGACCACGAGGTCGTTCGGGGTCAGGCTCTCGTGGTTGACGCCGAAGACAATGGTTTTGTCGGCGCCCTCGCAAGGGGCCGAAACCAGCACCTTGCGCGCCCCGGCCTCCAGGTGCGCGGCGGCCGAGTCCCGGGAGGTGAACAGGCCCGTGCACTCCAGGGCGACATCGATGCCCATCTCCTTGTGCGGCAGGCGCGCCGGCTCGCGGATGGCGGTGACCTTGATCGGCCCAAGGCCAACATCGATCGCCTCACCGGCGACCGAGACCAGGCCAGGAAACCGTCCGTGTACGGAATCGTATCGCAGCAGATGGGCGTTGGTCTCGACGGGCCCCAGATCGTTGATCGTCACCACCTCGATGTCGCGCCGAGCGTGCTCGGCGATGGAGCGCAGGACGAGGCGTCCGATGCGGCCAAAGCCGTTGATCGCGACGCGGACAGTCATGGCGGGGTCTCTCCTGTGACGAGGGCCCGCCGTTTCGCGGCCCCGGCCGTGGAAGTCAAGGCCGGGCCCAGGGCCGTGCGCGCCGCCTCCGCCACCGCCTCGGCGGTGATCCCGAACTCGGCGTAGAGCCGCTCGTAAGGCGCGGAGGCGCCAAAGCCGGTCATGCCCACGAACACGCCATCCTCGCCGATGAACCGGTCCCAGCCCTGGCGGACCCCGGCCTCGACGGCGACGCGCACGGGGGCCGAGCCGATCACCGCCGCCTGGTAGGCTGTGTCCTGGCGCTCGAACAGCGCCCAGCAAGGGCAGGAGACCACGCGCGTGGCCAGGCCTTGCGCCTGCAATCGCTCGCGCGCCGCCAGGGCCACGGCGACTTCGGTCCCGGCGGCAAAGATCGTGACCTGGGCGAATCCCTCGGCCGGGGCCAGCTCATAGGCCCCGCGGGCCACGTCCGGGGCCCGTTCGACGCACACCGCCGCCGTCTTCTGGCGCGACAGGGCCATGACCGAGGGCGAGCGGGTCTCGCCCAGCGCTGCCTTCCAGCACTGATAAGTCTCGGCCGCGTCGGCCGGCCGAAACACCAGCAGATTGGGCATGGCCCGCAACGAAGCCAGGTGCTCCACCGGCTGGTGCGTGGGGCCATCTTCCCCCAGGCCGATGGAATCGTGGGTGAGGACATGGATCACCCGCGCGCCCATCAGGGCGGCCAGGCGGATCGCCGGCCGGCTGTAGTCGGAGAACACCAGGAACGTGCCCGAATACGGGATCACCCCGCCGTGCAGGGCCATGCCGTTCATGGCGCAGGCCATGCCGAACTCACGCACGCCGAAATGCACGTAGCGCCCGGCGTAGTCCGGCGCGTCGAACGCGGTCATGCCTTTGACGATGGTGTTGTTCGAGCCGGTGAGATCGGCGGAGCCGCCAATCATCTCCGGGATGGCCGGGACCAGGGTCTCGAGCGCCGCGCCGGAATGGACGCGGGTGGCATTGGCCGGCGGTTCGGCGAGCACCTTCTCAAGGGCGCTGTCCAGGCTTGCGAAGGCGTTTTCCGGAAGCAGACCGTTAGCGGCGCGCAGGAAGTCGTCTTCATGGGCCGAGGCGGCGAGCCGGGCGCGCCACGCACCCCGCTCCGCGCGCCCGCGCTGGCCGGACTTGCGCCAGGCTTGGGCGATGTCCCCGGGATTCTCGAATGGCGGCCATGGCCAGCCCATGGCCTCGCGCGCGACGGCGATCTCTTTGTCGAACAGGGAATAGCCGTGGCCGTGCGGATCGCCCTCCATCGGCCCGGCGCCGCGGTTGATGCGCGTCCGGCAGGCGATGAATGCGGGGCGCGCCTGGCGTGCGGCCCAGCGCAGGGCGGCGGCGATCTTGCCGTGATCGTG
Source organism: Caulobacteraceae bacterium (assembly GCA_036495705.1). GTDB lineage: Bacteria > Pseudomonadota > Alphaproteobacteria > Caulobacterales > Caulobacteraceae > Acaudatibacter. Next base: position 2,717 of record DASXMK010000155.1, read on the forward strand.
GCCGTCCACGGCCTTCGTCGCCCAGCCTGCGGCCTTGAAACGGGCGATCTGGTCGCCGGTCTCGGCCAGGGTGGCGCGGCCATCGATGGTGGTGTCGTTGTCGTCGAACAGCACCGTCAGGCGATCAAGCTTCAGTCGCCCAGCCAGATGGATGGCCTCGTGGCTGACGCCCTCCATCAGGCAGCCGTCGCCGGCGATCACCCAGGTGCGGTGATCGACGAGCTCGCCGCCATAGCGGGCGGCCAGGCTACGTTCGGCCATAGCCATGCCGACAGCGGTGGCCAAGCCCTGGCCCAGCGGTCCGGTGGTGGTTTCGACTCCAGGCGTGTGGCCGTATTCCGGGTGGCCTGGCGTGAGCGAGCCCCACTGCCGGAAGTTGCGGATCTGGTCGATGGTCACCGCCTCGAAGCCGGTGAGGTGCAACAGGGCGTAGAGCAACATCGAGCCGTGACCGGCCGAAAGCACGAACCGGTCGCGGTCGGGCCAGGCCGGATCGGAGGCATCGAATTTCAGGAACCGGGTCCACAGCACCGTGGCCACGTCGGCCATGCCTAACGGCATCCCCTGGTGGCCGCTCTTGGCCTGGTGCACGGCGTCCATGCTGAGGGCCCGGATGGCGTTGGCCATGACCAAAGGGGAGACGGGCATCGGGGCCGGATTCCTGGGCGGAGAATCGCGCGCGAACGGCGGGAATAAGCTGCGCCTCGCACGCGTGGGCGCGAGGGTCAAGCCGCGCCGCCAACGCGCTTTGCGAGCGTCCGCCGTGCCTATAGAACAGGACGGCCTGGGAGGGCGTGGGAGAGAAGCCAATGAAGGCGGAGGCGACCCAGGGCGGGCGTCTGGAGGCGGCTGTGGTCAGGCTGGAGCGGGCCGTGACCATGCTCGACCAACGACTGGCCAAACGCCTGGCCGAGGCCGGCGCTGAGGCCGGCGATCTGTTCGACCAGGATCGGACCAAGCTTGCCACCGATCTCGACGCCAGCCGCGCGCGCGAGCGTGAACTGGCCGAAGCCGGGGCTCAGGCGTCCGACGCCTTGGCCATGGCCATCGCCGAAATGCGCGCCCAGCTCGGCGCGGAGCCGGCCTGATGGGCGAGGTCACCATCCACGTCAACGGCAAGCCCTATCTCGTCGGCTGCGAGGACGGCGAGGAGACGCGGCTGGCGGCGCTGGCGGCCGATTTTGACGCCAAGGTCCGCGGCCTCGGGGCCCAGGCGGCGCTGGGCGAGACCCGGCTGATGCTCATGGGCGCCCTGGTCCTGGCTGACGAAGCCGTGGTCATGGCCGAGCGCCTGGCGGCGGCCGAGGCGGAGGCGGAACGCCTGCGCGGACTGCTGGACGCGGCTGATTCCCGCGCCGTGGCCGCGCTCGAGGCCGCGGCCAGGAAGATCGAGAGCCTGGCGGCGCGCTAGTCTCGCCATGGCGTCGTCGCGGGCGGCGGCCGGGTGAGATGCGGTCAAAAACAGGAACGCCATGGCCGCGAAACGGCCTCGGTTCATCGCGCGGCGCAAAATCCGACCCTCGCTTTTCGCTTCAAGATCGCCGATGTAGCGCCACATGAGACTGAAAACGAACCTGATTATCGCCCTGACCGCCCTGCTGCTTGGCGTCCAGGCCCAAGCCACGGGCGTGTGGCCCGGCGTCATCGGTTTGTGGCGAACGGCCGGGGATGAAGGGCTGATCCGGATCGAGGCGTGCGGCGAAGCGATCTGCGGGCGCATCGCCGAGGCGGCCGGCGACGCTCCCGCCCAAACCGATGCGCGCAATCCCGACCCCGCGCTTCGCGCTCGTCCGATCGCGGGCCTGCTGATCATGAAGTTGAAGCGCTTGGCTCCCGGCCGTTGGGGGGAGGGCTTCATCTACAATCCCGATAACGGCCGAAGCTACCGGGCCTCGATCGACCTCACCGGTGATGGCAGTCTGCGCTTGCGAGGCTGCCTCGTGGCGCCGCTGTGCCGGACCCAGACCTGGACGCGTGTGGGTCGTCTCGCCGAGCGGTAGAGAAGTTCAAGCCGTCTGCATGGCCTCGGCTCTGCGGATGACGCTGTCGACATAGGCCCGGCGGTTGTCGAACTCCTTGGCGATGTCTTCGTCGGCGTCCTGCAGCGCCTGAACGTCGGTCTCGGCGTAGCCGATAATGCCCATGGTCTCATAGCCGTTGCGGATGGTCTCTCCCCACAGGCCGATATCTTTGACGATCGGCACGATGCGGGTGAACAAAGACGAGCGGAACATGGTCATGAAACCGGAATCGTACATGTGCGCGGCGCACGCGGCCGGGTCGAGGCCGAGCCGCTTCCACACCTCCACCGCATCGAAACGATCGCGCATCAGGTAGCAAGCCTCGAGCAGGAACTCATCGCGCTCGTCGCGTTCGGCCCGGGTGAGTTGCGGATAATAGTCGCGCAGAGCCAGCCGCCCGAAGGCGACGTGGCGGGATTCATCCTGCATCACATAGGCGTTGACCGCTGCGGCCAGCGGGTTCTGGGCGTTGTCGCGGATCTGCTGAAACGCCGCCAGGGCTAGGCCTTCGATGACCACCTGCATGCCGAGATAGGTCATGTCCCAGCGCCTGTCGCGCAGCACCTGATCGATCAGCTCCTGCAGCGGCGGCGTCATCGGATAGGCGACCTGGAACTTTTCCAGCAGCCGCTTGTAGCTCTCCACGTGCCGCGCCTCGTCGATGGTCTGGGTGGCGGCGTAGAATTTGGAATCGACGTCCGGGACTTGGGTGACGATCTTGGCGGCGCAGATCAGCGCCCCCTGTTCGCCTTGCATGAACTGGGCGATCTGCCAGCCCTGGAAGTGGCGGCGGACAGTGGCCTTCTCCGGGCGCGACATGGCCTCGTATTGCGCCATGCCCGAGATCGGCAGCATGGCCTCGGGCAGCTGCTCGGGGTTGTCCTCGTCGAGCTCCTGGCTCCAGTCGATGCGCGTGGTGGCGTCCCACTGCATCTCGACGCCCTTGCGGTACAGCCCAGCCATGGCCACGCGGCCGTCGTCGTAATCCCAGTTGAAATTGACGTCGAAATCCTGAGGCACCGACCACCGCGAGCCGTCCGGCTCGATGGCGTAGATCTCGCGCAAGCTGGGCATGAGCGTCCTTCCTCAAGTGGCCCAAAAGCATGGCACAGAACGCGGACCGGCGGGACGAACTTTTGCGCTCCGGTGCTTGAGTCGCCGCCGGCCACGCCCTAGGTTGGCCCTCGGCGGTCTTGCTGCGGTTCTCGTCGGAGGCACTAAATCCCGGGGACCTTAATCGCTTCGTAAGGGAGCTGTCCCTGGCCGGGATCGTGGTCCCGGGCACACGGCGCCCACCTGGTCTTCCAGGTCCGAGGGGATTTAAATCACCTTCACGGCTCTCGCGGCGCCGCCACCCGTAAGATTCATCCGGAGCCGGCTTGGCGCCCGATTCCTCTCCGCTGGCGCTGGCCAAAGGCCGGATTCGCCGCCAAATGCGCCGGTCGCGCGTCGCCGCCGGGCCCGCAGGAGCCCAAGCCGCTGAAACGGCGGCCGGTCATCTGCCGCCATCGCTTGTGCAAGCCGCCCGCACGGTCGCCGGCTACCACCCGCAAGGCGGCGAAATCGATCCCGCGCCGCTGCTTCGCCGCTTCGCCGCCGCCGGCGCGCAGCTCGCCCTGCCGGTGGCGGTCGCGCCGGACACGCCGCTCGAGTTTCGCGCCTGGTCGGAGGGCGACGCGCTCGAGCCGGATGTGTTCGGGATTCCCTCGCCCACGGCAGACCGCCGCCAGGTCCAGCCGGACCTCATCCTGGCCCCGGTCCTGGCCTTCGATCGCCGCGGCGGCCGGGTCGGTCAGGGCGTCGGCTGCTTCGACCGCACTCTGCAGCAGGCGCGGGCGAGCGGGCCGGTGCGGGTCATCGGCCTGGCTTTCGCCTGTCAGGAAGTGGAACGAGCGCCGACCGCCGCCCACGACCAAGCTTTGGACGCCATTTTGACCGAAAGCGGCTATATCGAGGCCGAAAAGGATATTTGATGCGTATCGCCTTCTTCGGCGACGTCGTCGGCCGCGCCGGCCGCGAGGGTCTGACCGAACATCTGTCCACCCTGCGGCGAACTCTCGATCTGGAGTTCGTGATCGTAAACGCCGAGAACGCGGCGGCCGGCTTTGGCATAACCGAGTCGACGGCGCGGGAACTGTTCGCCGCCGGCGCCGACTGCCTGACCCTGGGCAACCATTCCTGGGACCAGAAGGAAGCCCTGACCTTTATTCTGCGCGAGAGCCGGCTTTTGCGTCCGCTGAACTATCCGGCCATGGCCCAGGCGCCTGGCCAGGGGGCGCAGCTGTTCGAGACCGAGCGCGGCCATCGGGTGCTGGTGGTCAGCCTGCTCGGGCGCGTACACATGGATGCGTTGGATGATCCATTCGCCGCCGTGGACGCCGAACTGAACGCCTGCCCGCTCGGCGAAGCAGCGGACGCGGTGGTGGTCGACATGCACGCCGAAGCCACCTCGGAGAAGATGGCCATGGGCCATTTCTGCGACGGCCGCGCCAGTCTGGTGATCGGCACCCATACCCACGTACCCACCGCAGACTGCCAGATCCTGCCCCATGGCACCGCCTATCAGACCGACGCCGGGGCCTGCGCCGACTACGACAGCGTGATCGGCAACCAGAAAGAGGAGCCGCTGCGGCGGTTCACGACCCGCATCTCCGGGGGCCGCTACCGCCCAGCCGAAGGGCCGGCCACGGTGTGCGGCGTGTACCTCGAAACCGACGAGGCCACCGGCCTCGCGCGCCGGATCGAGCCGATCCGCGTCGGCGGCCGCCTGAGCCGGGCCGTGCCCAGCGTGGCCGTGGCCGTGGTGGCCTGAGGCTTCCCGCAACCGGAGCCGTCAAACTGGCGTTTCAGTCCTCGACCTCGCTCGTGTGGAGGTCTTTTGGAGGCTCGCCATGAAACGCATTATTTTGGCCTCGCTCGGCGTGGTCGCCGCGGCCTGCGCAACACCGACCCTGGCCCAGATCCGTCTCGCCTGCCCGATCCGCGCCCATGCCGCCGCAAACGTCTATGGATCGGCGCGCGACACCGTCGCCCGCGCGCGAGCCGCCGATGACTACGCCAGATTCGCGGCCGCCGAGGTCGCCTACCGGCGCTCGCTGAAGGCGGCGGGACCTGAGGTCGCCTACGACGCCATGTATGGCCCCGGCGCCTACGCCCAGAACTTCGGCCTGCCCGCCCACTCCTTCTGAACTGGTCGAAGCGGAGCAACCACGGGCTCTCGCCGACGTTGATTCCGAAGGCGGCGGAGTGGCCGCGATCGGAGTGCCGATATGAAAGTCCTGACAACCACTGGCTTGGCCGCCTTGGCCGCGCTGGTCGCCTGGCCGGCGCTGGCGCAATATGCGCCCGACCCCTACGATTCCCCTGCCTTGGGCGCCGACACCTATCAGGAGAACCCGCAATATCAGCCTGACCAGTATCAGGCCCCGGCGACCAACAACGTCCAGTCCTACCGCGACTATCGCAGTGCGCTCAGCGCCTATGACGCGGCCCGCAACACGGCGGCGCGGCAGCGCGACGTCTACAATCAGGACTCCGCCGACTATCGCGCCAACCGCCGGGCCTACGATCGCCGCGTGCGGCAGTATGACCGGGCGCGAGATGCGTACGATGCGGAGTTTGGCCCCGGGGCCTATGAGGTCTACTACGGCCCGCCGCCATTGCCGCCCTGGGACTAGAGCCTGGAACCCTAGTCCGGCCCGATCATTCGACGCACCACCAATTCGTCGATGACCACCTTGCGCAGGCGCGCGCGCCCGATGGCCAGGCGCCCAACCGCCAGGCGGCCGATGACAACGGCGCCAATGGCCAGCGCGACCAAGGCTAGCGCCCCGACCGCCATGGCTCCTGTGGCCTCTGCCGGCGGGCGGGCCACATTGGTGCTCTCGGACGCCATCGCGACCTCCTGAACTGGCGTGCGCCGCGGACTGGGGCTAGGAAGCGCGCCAACCGCATCCTAGCTCCCCGAAATCATGGCCGGCCACTCCAAGTTCAAAAACATCCAGTTCCGCAAGGACCGCCAGGACTCGCTGCGCTCCAAGCAGTTCTCGAAACTGTCGCGCGACATCACCATCGCCGCCAAACACGGTCTGCCCGATCCGGCCGCCAACGCCCGGTTGCGACTGGCCATCGCCAACGCCAAGGCCGAGTCGATGCCCAAGGACAATATCGACCGGGCCATCAAGAAGGCCCAGGGCGGGGACGTCGACGCCCTGGAGGAGATTCGCTACGAGGGTTTCGGGCCGGGCGGGGTCGGGCTAATCGTCGAGGCCCTGACCGACAACCGCAACCGGGCCGCGGCCAATGTCCGGGCCCTGTTCACCAAGAACGGCGGCAATCTCGGCGAGACCGGCTCGGTGGCCTTTATGTTCGATCGGCTCGGCGAGATCCGCTATCTCGCCAGCGCCGGTGGCGAAGAGCAGGTTCTCGAGGCGGCCATCGACGCCGGGGCCCAGGACACGGAAACCGAAGGCGAGGATCACGTCATCCTCACCGCCTTTGAGGACCTCACAGTCGTCGCCGAAGCTTTGGAAGGGAGTCTGGGGCCAGCCAAGTCGGCCCAGATCGTCTGGCGGCCCAAGTCTGATGTCGCCGTGGCCGGGGCCGAAGCGGCCAGTCTGATGAAGCTGGTGGCGGCGCTCGAGGATGACGACGATGTCCAGAGCGTTTGGACCAACGCCGACGTCAGCGATGAGCAGATGGCCACGCTCGCCTCCTGAACGTCGCGCCAAGCCGCTTCC
>DASXMK010000156.1:0-2595 GCA_036495705.1 Caulobacteraceae bacterium
CCGTGCTCAACCGGCGCTTGGGGACCCTCGACGCCTATCCCCTGGGCGCGACGCCGCTCGGCCTCTTGCTATCGCGCGACATCCGCATCGACAAGGACGTGGAGATCGGGGCCGTGACCACGCGGCCGGGTGGCTTTTCGATCATAGCCCGCCGGGCCGGCAAGCACGGCGAAGGGCAGATTTCCCTCGACTTCAACGACACGCCGATGGCCCTGGCCGGCTGGTCGATCACCGACGCCCAGGGCGGGGTGACTCGGGTCAAGCTCAACGATTTCGGCCCCTCCAAGGCCATGCCCAACTGGTACTTTGAACTGTCGCCGACGAAGGGCGGCGGGGCGGGGCCAGCCGAGAAGTGAGGGGGCGGCCGACCCCCTCCACCCATCTTCCCCCGTTAACGGGGGGAGGGCCAGCGAAGCCGGAAGGGGGGCGGCGACCGCACCGCGCTGCAACCGCCCCCTCCACCACTTCGTGGTCCCCCTCCCCCGCTTCGCAGAGGAGGATGGGGTCCCCCTCTCCCTGTGGGGGAGGAGAGGCGCGGGCGCTCTCTCCCCGTTGGCGTGGGGGGAGCACGGCCGATAGGCCGGGAGGGGGGCTCAAGGGGTGCTGAGGCTCGCCACCTGGAACGTCAATTCGGTGCGGCTGCGGGCCGAGCAGGCGGCGCGGTTCATCGCCGAGCAAGCCCCGGATGTCCTGTGCCTGCAGGAGATCAAGTGCCGGGCCGGCGAGTTCCCGACCCAGGCCTTCGTCGACGCCGGCCTGCCGCACATCGTCATCAACGGCCAGAAGGGCTGGCACGGGGTGGCCATCGCCTCGCGCTTGCCGATCGAGGCGGCGGCCCCGCTCGCCCTATGCCGCGAAGGCCACGCCCGCGCGATCTCGGCCAAGATCGCCGGGGTGGAGATCCACAATCTGTACATTCCCGCCGGTGGCGATACGCCCGACCGCAACGAAAATCCCAAATTCGACCACAAGCTCGATTTTTTCGCCAAGTTGACCGCCGAGATGGCCGCCCGCTCGCCGGCCGCGCCGCTGGTCCTGGCCGGGGATTTCAACGTCGCCCCCGGCGAGCACGACGTGTGGAACCACAAATACATGTCGAAGATCGTCAGCCACACGCCGGTGGAGATCGCCGCCCTCAACGCCCTGCAGGCCAGCCTGAATTTCCTCGATCCGGTGCGCGCGGAGATCCCCGAACCGGCCAAGCTGTTTTCCTGGTGGAGCTATCGCGCCGCCAACTTCCGGCTCTCCAACCGTGGCCTGAGGCTTGATCATATCTGGCTGACCCCGGGCCTGGCCGGGGCCGGCGGCGGCCGCATCCACGACAGCGTCCGCGAATGGGAGCGCCCCAGCGATCATGCGCAGGTGAGCGTCGACCTGGCCCTGTGACCATCGTCTTCCTGCACGTTCCGAAGACTGCCGGCACGTCCCTGGCCAATATGCTGGCGGCGCATTTCGCGCCCGAGCGAATCTACCTCCCCGAGCCGTACGGCGAATTGAGCAGCCGCTCGGCGGACGAGCTCGCCGCCTTCGATTTCATCTACGGGCACTTCGACTGGTCCCAACTGGAGGCCATCCCCGGGCCCAAGAAAATCGTCAGCCTGCTTCGCGAGCCGGTCAGCCGGGCGCTGTCGCTCTATTGGTATTGGCGCTCGTACACATGGTCTGAGGCGGAGAAGCTCGGCTCGCGCGGCATCGCCTACGCCAAGCGCCTCAGCGCGGATGAGTTCTTCGCCGGGGCCCCGCCGGATGTCAGCGGCAACTATGAAAACGTCGCGGCCCGGCAGCTGGTCGGTTCGCAATACTGGGATCCGCGGGGAAACGGCTTCACGATCCCCAACCGCGACGTGATCCGGATCTGTCGGGGTCACATCGACGAGATGACCTTCTGCGGGACGACCGAGGACTTCGACGCCTCTGCGGCGGCGGTCCTCAAGCGCCTGGGACTGCCGTTCACCGCCAGCCGGCGTGAGAACGTCCTGTCGGTCATGATGCACCAGCCGGCCTTCGAACCGGTGCAGCCGACCGCGCCGTCGCCCGAGCTGGTGGCGCGCCTGGGGCAGCTGGCGGCGATCGACGCCGAGCTCCACCGGTACGTGCGCCGGGGCTGGCCGATGCGCCGGGCCGTGCTGGGGGAGAGGATTCGGAAGATGGCCGGCCGCGCCCGCCAACGTCCGTCGTCCCGGCCAAGCGCGTAACGCACAGAGCCGGGACCCTGGGGCCGGTTCCCCATGGCCTGGGCGGCATGCAACCTTAAGCAAATTGCGCGCAATGGCGCCGGATGCGGGATCGCCCCGGCCGCCCGGGCGTTCTCCCCCCTGCCTGCCGATCAGGCTCCCGCAGGCGCGAGTGGAGAGGAAAACGCATGAACAAGAGACGGATCTTAGCGGCGACGACCGCAGCGGCCGTGACCGGTCTGGTGGGCGGGTCAGCCTCGGCCGCCGTCGACCAGCCGGTGCGCATGCAGGCGGACTCCTTCGCCGAGCTGCTGCAGCCGATCCCCAACGCCAGCGAGCAGCTGCGGATCGCCGACATGCAGGACGCGCGCGAGGCGCCGCGGCTGATCAAGGCCCAGTACCAGGCCCACCATCATCACCA
>DASXMK010000157.1:0-6588 GCA_036495705.1 Caulobacteraceae bacterium
CGCGCGGCGTGGTCGTCACCGAGGTCTGGCCGGGCGGCCCGGGGGCCAGGGCTGGCCTCGCCCAAGGCGATGTGCTGGTCAGCGTCAACGGAGCGGAGGTCGACGACGAGGGCGGCCTGAACTACCGCGTCGGGGCCCTGAGCCCCGGCGCTGAGGCGAGCCTGGTGATCCGGCGCAATGGCGCTCCGGCCCGCACCCTCAGCGCTCGGGTCGAGGCCCCGCCGGCGCAACCGGCCGCGTCTTCGGTGACCGTGACCGGCCGCAATCCCCTGGCCGGGGCCACGGTGATCAATCTCTCGCCCGCCGCCGCTCTGGACCTGGGCGCCGATCCGTTCATCGGCCATGGGGTGATGGTGTCCAAGGTCGAGGGCGGCTACGCCCAGACCCTCGGCCTGCAACCCGGCGATTTCATCCGTAATATCAACGGCCGCGCCATCGCCACCACCGCCGATGTGGCCGCCGCCGTCCGCGCCGCCGCCAGCGCCTGGACCCTGACCATCGAACGCGGCGGACGCACCATCACCGCCCAGTTCCGCGGCTAGCCGGTGTTTGAAGGTCTGAATCACGAGGAGCTGCGGCGGCGGGCCAATGCGCCGCTGCCGGAGGGCGCGGTCGCCAAGCTGGAGGCGGCCGGCCATCGACGCCGGGTGGTCGCCGGCGAGGTGATGTACCGCTCGGACGATCGCGCCTATCCGTTCGTCTACGTCGTCTCCGGCGCCCTGGAGATCCGCGATCCCACCGGCCTGCTGCTGGGCGCCATGACGCCTGGCCAGTTTACCGGCGAGTTGGCTCTGCTCCTCGGCCAGACCTCGTTCTCCGACTGCGTCATCACCGAGGCGGGCGAGGTGATCGTGGTGCCGCAGCACCAGGCCATCGAGCTGGTTCAGCTCGACCCCGAGATCGGCGATCTGTTGCTGCAGGCCTTCGCCGCCCGTCGGATGCTGCTGATCGAGCGCCAGCAGGGCACCTTGGCGCTGGTCGGACCGGAGAGCTCGCCGGCCTTGCAGCGCGTGGTCGTCTACGCCGAGCGCAACCGCATCCCCTATCACTGGGTCGACCCCGGCGATGTGGCCCGGCGGGAGACCCTGCCGGCGGCGGCTCTGGATGGCGCCGGCGCGAAAGTGGTGGTGCGTGGCCGGCATGTGCTCAGCGAGCCGACGGTCGCGGCGGTGGCCCGCGCGCTCGGGCTGGACCTGACCGTCACCGACAACAAACCGATGGACCTGATCATCGTCGGGGCAGGCCCGGCCGGCCTCTCGGCCGCCGTCTATGGCGCGTCGGAGGGCCTGACGACGGTGCTCCTCGACGACGTGGCTATCGGGGGGCAGTCGGCTTCATCGTCGCGGATCGAGAACTTTCTGGGCTTTCCAACCGGCGTATCCGGCGCCGACCTGGCGTTCCGGGCCGAGCTGCAGGCGGTGAAGTTCGGCGCCCGGGTGGCGACGCCGCGCCGGGCGCAAAAGCTGGAGCGCAGCGCCCAGCCTGGCCTTTTCGAAGTCACGCTCGACGACAGCGGATTGCTGCGGGGACGGGTGGTGGTGATCGCCACCGGGGCCCGCTATCGCCGCCTGGGCGTCGCAGACGAGGATCGCTGGCAGGGCGCCGGGCTGTTCTACGCCGCCACCGAGCTCGAGGCCCGGACGTGCAAGGGCGGGGACGTGGTGGTTGTCGGCGGCGGCAACTCGGCCGGCCAGGCGGCGATGTTCCTGGCCGGGCGGGCGGCGCGCGTGCGCCTCGTCCATCGTGGAGCCGATCTGGCGGACAGCATGTCGAACTATCTGCTCGAACGGCTGCGCCACGCCGCTAATGTGGAGATTGAGACCGGGTCGCAAGTGGTCGAGTTGATCGGCGATGAGCGCCTCTCGGCGGTGAAGATCCGGGGCGACGATAGGGTGGTTCGGGCGCGAGAGGCCGGGGGAATCTTCGTCATGATCGGGGCCGATCCCTGCACCGGCTGGCTGGACGGGACGGTCGGCTTGGATTCCCGCGGATTCGTGCAAACCGGCGAGGCCTGCGGCGATGACGCGCCCCAGCCCTTCAACGTTTTCCAGACGACGTTGGCCGGCGTATTCGCCGTCGGCGACGTGCGCGCCGGCTCGGTCAAGCGGGTGGCCTCGGCGGTCGGCGAGGGATCGGTGGTCGTCCAGGCGGTGCATGCCCGGCTGGCGGCTTTGCGCGAAGCCGAGGGGCGCGAGCCGGTCACCCTTTGAGGGGCTGCGCCGGTAGGCGATAGCACGATACTTATACGCAATATGACATGATGATAGACATCATGATCAAGCAAAGAATTGCAACAGCGTCCGATATTATCTTCATAGTTATTCAAGTCGACCACGTTATATCGTTCAAATATCTGTGGAACTACGCGCGCTTTAGGACGTTCATTTAGCCGGTGGGGAGTGACATTGACGGAGTAGTCCAATGACCACCACTGATTTCAACCGACCGAAGGTTTTCACCGCACCGCAACCAGGTGATCTGGGCGCGGGCGCCGATATTTTCCGCCGCATGGATCGCCGGCAACGCAAGTCGAGATGGAAGACGGCCGTGCCGATCGCGGTCCTGGCCGCGTGTGCGGTCGGCGGCGTCGTGGCCTATGAGGCGATGACTCGGTCCGCGCCGCGGCCGGCGCCCGCCCAGGTCGCCGCCGCCCCAGTAGCCGCCGCGCCGATTGCCGCCGCCCCGGTCGAGGCTCAGCCCGCCGCAGCGCCGGCCAAGCTGTCGGTCACCCCGCCAAAGGCGGTCGCGGCGGCTCATCCGACCGCCTCATCGCCAAGGGCGCACCGTGAACGTTTGGCGTCCCGGCGCGAAGCGACGTCGAGACGCGCCGCGCATGCGGCGCCGGTAGGCGAGGACGTCGACACCTCGGCCACGGTTCCCGCCCCGGCGCTCGCCCAGCCCCCGGTCGTGAGCGCGCCGCCGGCTGCGCCGCGGGTCGTCGCGCCGAGCGCCCCGGTGACCGCGCCATCACCGGCGCAAGCCGCACCGTCAAACGCGCCGCAGTCCGCGACCCCGCCGCAATAGCCTGGCGTTAACCAGCTAAACCCGGCATGGCGGCGGGCGCGCCGTCTGATACCTTCGCGCCCATGAACGACCTCTTCGAAGCCGCGGGGATGGCCCCCGAAGCGCCGGCCCCGCTCGCCGACCGTTTGCGGCCCAAAAGCCTCGACGAGGTGGTCGGCCAGGACCACCTGCTCGGTCCCGAAGGCCCCATCCGTCGTATGGCCGTGGCCCGACGCCTGGCCTCGATGATCCTCTGGGGTCCGCCGGGTTCGGGCAAGACCACCATCGCCCGCCTGCTGGCGCGCGAGGCCGGCTACGAGTTCCAGCAGCTCTCGGCGGTGTTCTCCGGCGTCGCCGATCTCAAGAAGGCCTTCGAGGCGGCGCGCCTGCGCCGGGCCGCCGGCCAGGCCACCTTGCTGTTCGTCGACGAGATCCATCGCTTCAACCGCGCTCAGCAGGACGGCTTCCTGCCGTTCGTCGAGCAGGGCGTCGTCACCCTGGTCGGGGCGACCACCGAGAATCCGTCTTTCGAGCTCAACGGGGCGCTGCTTTCCCGCTGTCAGGTGTTCGTCCTGCGCCGGCTGGACGCCGAGGCCCTGGAAATTCTGCTGACCCGGGCCGAAGCCGAGGAAGGCAAAGCCTTGCCTCTCGATCCGGCCGCGCGTGAGGCCATGATCGCCATGGCCGACGGCGATGGCCGCTATGTGCTCTCCCTGGCCGAGACCCTGTTCAACATCGCCTCCGGCCGCACCCTGGACCCGGCCGCCATGGGCCAGGCGCTGCAAAAACGCAGCCCGGCCTACGACAAGGACCGCGAGGAGCACTACAACCTCATCTCCGCGCTGCATAAGTCGGTGCGCGGCTCCGACCCAGACGCCGCCCTCTATTGGCTGGCGCGCATGCTCGAAGGCGGTGAGGACCCGCTGTACCTCGCCCGGCGTCTGGTGCGCATGGCCGTCGAGGACATCGGCGAGGCCGATCCGATCTCGCTGGTCCTCGCCATCGCCGCCAAGGACGCCTACGACTTCCTGGGCAGCCCGGAGGGCGAGCTGGCCCTGGCCCAGATCACCGTGCACATGGCTGCCGCCCCCAAGTCGGTCGCCGTCTACAAGGCTTTCGGGGCTGCTTCGGCCATGGCCCGGGAAACCGGCTCGCTGACCCCGCCGGCCCACATCCTCAACGCCCCCACGCGGCTGATGAAGGACCTCGGTTACGGCAAGGGCTATCGCTATGATCCGGAGACCGAGGAAGGCTTCTCCGGCCAGAGCTATTTCCCCGACGGGATCGAGCGGCGCACCTTCTACGCCCCCAAGGGCGAGGGGGCCGAGGCCAGGATCAAGGAGCGTCTGGCCCGCTGGGCGGCGCTGCGCGAGGCCAAAGGTGGCTGAAACCGCGGCCGCCAGGCCGGCGGCGCGCCTGTCGCCGGAGGACATCGCCTTCGCCCGCGCCCTGGTCATCTACGAGGACGCCGAGGTCATGGTCCTCAACAAGCCCTCGGGCCTTTCCAGCCAGGGCGGGCGCATCCGCGCGCCCACCCTCGATGAGCTTCTGGCCGCCTTCGCCAAGCCGAGCGGGGTCAAGCCGCGACTGGTCCATCGTCTCGACCGCGACACCTCCGGGGCCATCCTGGCCGCCCGCAGCCAGCCGGCGGCCGCGTTCCTCGGCAAGGCGATGATGGCCCGCCGCATCCACAAGACCTATCTGGCCATCGTCGCTCCGGGCGCGCCGCAGCCGCCTGCGGGCGTGATCGAAACCGCCCTCGCCCGGCGCGAGATCGGCCGCGAAGCCTATGTCCGCGTCGTCGAGCCGGAGGCGGAAGGGGCCCAGGCCGCCCACACCCGCTATCGCACCCTGGCCGCTGACGAGCACGCCGCCTTGGTCGAGCTTGTCCCGCGCACTGGGCGCATGCATCAGTTGCGGGTGCATCTGGCTTCCATAGGCCGGCCGATAGCCGGCGACGCCCGCTATGGCGGGGCCCTGGTGCTGGCCGGGGCCCCGGTCGGGCGGCTGATGCTGCACGCCCAGGCCCTGGTGTTTCCCCATCCGGCCGGCGGCGAGCGGCGCATCGAAGCCCCCACGCCGGCCGACATGCAGGCCCTGATCGGCGCCATCGGCCAGCCGTGGGCGAGGTGAAGGCCCTCACCGTTGGCGTCGGCGAGGACGGCGTGCGCCTCGATCGCTGGCTTCGGCGGCGCTGGCCGCACCTTGGCCAGAGCCAGATCCACAAGCTGGCGCGCACCGGCCAGATCCGTGTCGATGGGGCCCGGGCCAAGGCTGACACCCGCCTGGAGCCCGGCCAGGTCGTGCGCGTGCCGCCCCTGCCGCCGGCCGCTCTGCCAACCCCCCACAGCCTCACCCGCGAGGACATCCGCTTCGCCCGGTCCCTGACCCTCTTTGAAGACGACGCGGTGCTGATCCTCAACAAGCCGGCAGGCCTGGCCGTCCAGGGCGGGACCAAGACCTTGCGCCACATCGACCGCCTGCTGAGCGCCTGGGGGGAGGGGGCCGAGCGGCCGCGGCTCACCCACCGCCTGGACCGCGACACCTCCGGGGTCCTGGCGCTTGGCAAGTCGCCGGCCGCCGCCGCCAGGCTCGCCGGCGCTTTCGCCCGGCGCCGCGCCGAAAAGACCTACTGGGCCATCGTCGCCGGCAATCCCAAGCCGGCCCGTGGGGTCATTGATGCGCCGCTGGCCAAGATTGGCGCCGGCGACCGTGAACGGGTCACTCCGGTCGAGGCCAAGGATCCGCGCGCCGAAGCCGCGGTCACCGAATACGCCATGATCTCCCGGGCCGGGCCGAGCGCCGCCTGGATGGCCCTGCGCCCGCTCACCGGCCGCACGCACCAGCTGCGCGCCCACATGCTCGCCCTTGGTCACCCAATCCTCGGCGATCCGAAATACCACACCCCCGCCTCGGTCGAGCTTTCCGGACCGCTGAAGCTGCAGCTGCACGCCCGGCGCCTGACCATTCCCCATCCCTCCGGCGGGATGATCGATGTCGAAGCCCCACTGAGCCCCGAAATGGCCGCCGGCTTCGCCCGTTTCGGCTTCGAACTTTCCGAGGAGAGACCATGACCAGCGACGCTCATGGGACCGTGGCCACGGTCCGCGACAGCGGCCCCAACAGCCTGCAGGCTCGGATCGAGGTCGGTCGTCAGAGCTTCATCGGCGATGAGCCGGTGGCCGCCGGTGGAACAGGCCTGGGGCCGGCGCCGCACGACCTGCTCTCGGCCGCTCTGGCCGAATGTACCGTCCTCACGCTACGGCTTTACGCCGATCGCAAGGGTTGGCCGCTGCAGGCCGTCGAGGCTGCCGTGAGCCACGAGGTCCAGGCTGACGCCACGCCGCGCGATCTCTTCCGTCGCACCGTGCGCCTGACCGGCCCCCTCGATGAAGCGCAACGCGCCCGGCTGCTGGAGATCGCCGAGCGCTGCCCGGTGCATCGCACCCTTACCGCCGGCTCGCGCATCGAGACCGCGGCGGCGACCTAATTCTCCTCCACCGCTGGCGGCGAGACGCATCCTCATCGAACTTGATGTCGCGCCTGACCAAATCCGGCAGGAGACATTCGGCGGAGCCGGTGCAG
>DASXMK010000158.1:0-2963 GCA_036495705.1 Caulobacteraceae bacterium
GGCCGACCACCCCACCCCGGACGCGTTCCGCGTCTCGACCCTCCCCATCAAGGGGAGGGAAGAGCTCAGTGTTGTTACGCTCCCGCCGCGGAGGTCAGCACCTCGACATAGCCGCCGGCGGTGCGCATGCGGCTAAGGACCCCCTTGTTCGCCAGCAGGTGGCTCATGCGCGGCAGGTTCCAGCACGGCGCGTGCATGAACATGTGATGTTCGCAGTGATAGTTCACATAGTAGGGCGCGATCAGAGCCCTCTCGAACCAGTTGGCGTGGGTCGTGCGGGCGTGGCGCAGCGGATCGGGCTCGTCCTTGGCCACCAGGGCGTGCTCGGCGATGTTGCGGAACCGGGTCACCAGCTGGAACCAGGTCGCCCGCGGCAGGAGCCATAGGGCGAACCAACCCCACCACGCGCCGGCGGCGGTAAAGCCGGCGATCGCCAGGGCGTTGAAGATTAGCCAGCGGCGCTGGCGACGGACCTCGTCGGCCAGGATCGCCAACACCGGCTCCTTGCGCGCCTTCAGCCTGGCGACCAGGCGACCAAAGCGCTGTTTGAACCAGGTCTGGCCGGTGAGGTCGCGGACCATCTTTCGGCGCAGCGACGCGCGGCTGATCGGGAATGGGGCTGAGAGGCCCAGATCCGGGTCCTCGGCCTGCTGGGCGTATTTGTGATGCTGCAGGTGATAGTTGCGGTAAGCGACGAGGCCGCCGCCGCACAGCCATTCGGCCACCCAGTCGTTGATCTTCGGGTTGGGATGCAGGGCGCCATGGGCGGCGTCGTGCAGCAGAATGGCCAGGCCCAGCTGTCGCGCGCCGATGATGACAACCGCCAATGGAATGGTGATCGGCCAGATAACGCCCATCACCGTCGCGGCCCCGATCACCGCCCAGGCGTGGGCGACCAGAGCCAGACCCTTCCATGACGAGCGCGCGGAAAGCGGCGCCCACTCGTCGGCGGAGAAGAAGTCCTTGGGACTGACGCGCGCGGCCACGGCCATGGCGTCAATATAATACCAAACGCTGCGGCCGGTTAGGTCCGCCCCGGTGGTCTAGCCCTGGCCGTGGCCGTCCATGCCGTGGCCGCCCGGACCCTTGCCCTTGCCGCCATGGCCGCCGCGCAGCATCGGCAAGGCGTCCATGGCCCGCCGCTGCTCAGGGCTCAAGGTCGCGTACAAGGCCTTGGTCGCGGCCGCGCGGCGCTGGAACGCCGCTTGCCGGCGAGCCATGTGGTCCTGCATCCGCTGGGCCATCCGGTCGAGCCGTTCAGGCGTGGTGAGACCGGCTGCCTTGGCTTGATCCTCGCCTTGGTCGTGTCGATGTTGGCTCATGTCCGGCGGCCGGACCGCGGACGCAAAAGCGGCGAAGGCCGCTTCCTGATCGGGCCGGATGCCGAGCACGTCATGCAGGGCGTGCAGCCGGGCGGTGCGATGCGCCTCCATGCGCTCGCGCATCTGGGCCGGGTTCCAGCCTTGGTGGGCCGCGGGACCCGGCGGTGCTGGGGGTTCCTGGGCTGCGACCGCCGAGGCTCCGGCGAGCAGTGCGGCCAAAGCCAGGGCCGGCAGGCGGGCTGTGATCATGTCCAGAGGCTCCCAATCTGAGTTGGCCCGCCCTTAACCGGCGATTGTTTCCCCGGGTTTTCGGCCCGGCAATGATTCAACCAGCTGGCGCGTTGGCCAAGGAGAGTCACGATGGGGGAAGCGCCGGTCGGCCCTATCCATGATCCTGAGGGGCTGGGGGGGCTGTTCAGGGTCCAAGACCACGAATCGAACCGACCGGCAGGAAGGAACGTCGCGTCGCAAGCGGGCGGCGGCTGGGCCGAAACAAGGTCATTTCGCGGCGCGGCCCCGGCCCAGAAGAAGCGATCCCCGTGGCGACCCGGCTATCGGCAGATCAGGGTCAGGCGCTGCCTGTAATGGCCGAACACGCCGTATTCGCCGCGCCGTCCGATGTAGCACCCGCGCTGATAGTGGCGGTGATGGTAATCGCCGCATCCGGATGGTCGTAATAGAAGCTATCGGAGTCGCTAGGCTGAGCCTGGACCGCGGCCGGAGCGGTGATAATCAAAGCGCCCAAGGTTGCCAGAAGGGTGGTTTTGAGGTTCATCACATCTTCCTTTCGACCCACAACAACGGCTCAGGTCCAGATGGGCGCGGTGTTTGTGCATGGCGTGAGCGGCTGCCCCCCGCGACTGGCGCCGCTCGCCAAAAGCGAAATCCTTGTCTAAGTTTCCCAACGCATGGCCTTTGATTCCGCGACCGTCTCCGCGCCGAACCCCACCGGCTCCGTATTTTTCGATCGCGGCGAGCTTGATCTCCTGCTCAGACTTTACGGGCGCATGGTCGGCGCCGGCCACTGGCGCGACTACGCCATCGACGCCCTGAAGGACGCGGCGGTGTTCTCGGTATTTCGCCGATCCTGCGAGACGCCGATCTACCGGATCGAGAAGCGCGCGCCGTCCAACGCCCGCCAGGGTCCGTGGACGGTCACAGCGCCCGGAGGCCGGGTGCTACGCCGGGGCCATGATCTGGCGCAGGTCCTGCGCGTATTCGATCGCGCGCGCTTCGTCGTCGTCGAATAGAAAAAGCCCCGGCGCCAGGCCGGGGCCAATTCCGATCGGTCGATAGTCGCTCGCCCTATCTGCGGTTGCCGCCGGTGAGGGCCAGGATGAACTGGAACAGGTTGATGAAGTCCAGGTAGAGGCTGAGCGCGCCATAGCTGGTGGCCACGCTCATCGCCGCCTGATCGCCGCCGAGTTGATAATAGGAGAGCTTCAGTCTCTGGGTTTGCCAGGCGGTGAGGCCGGAGAAGATCAGCACCCCAAGCACGTTGATCACGAACGCCATGGCGCCGGAGTGAAAGAAGACGCCGATGAGCATGGCGATGATCAGGCCCCAGAGGCCCATGATCAGGAAACTGCCCATGGGGCTAAGGTCGCGCTTGGTGGTGTAGCCGACCAGCGAAAGCCCGCC
>DASXMK010000159.1:0-3029 GCA_036495705.1 Caulobacteraceae bacterium
CAGCGGACTGAGGCCATACAGCACCTGCAGGATGGCCGCGCCGTAGACGCCGAACACCACGGACGCGGCGGACATGGCGAAGATCATGGCGTAGCCGGCCCCGACCAGGCTGGCGGGGCGGGTGGCGTCGGCCGGCAGCAGACGCTCGCCCGGGCGGGCGTTCACCACCCCGGCGCCGACCAGAAGGGCGAGGCCGAGGGTCAGGAACAGGATCGCCTGGACCGCGCCCGCGGCGACGTCGGCGGCGCCGATGGCGAGGATGGCCGCCGTCAGCACCCCCAAGGTGCGCCAGGCCAGCGGCTGGCCGGCCTCTTCATCAGACTTCACCGTCTTCAGCAGCAGAGGCGCGGCCAGGGCCAGCACCAGGCCCTGGGCGGCGAACATCCAGAACGCCCCGCGCCAGAAATGCGCCTCGGCGAACGCCCCGCCGACGAGCGGGCCCAGAAAGCTGGCGATCCCCCACACCGCCGCGCCGGCCCCGAACATCCGGGCCCACAGCCGCTCCTCGAACATGCGCTCGATGGCCACGTAGCAGAATCCGACCACCCAGCCGCCGCCGACGCCCTGGGCCAGCCGGCCGATCATGAACGCGGCGATGCCGCCGGCGGCGGCGCTGAACGCGCACCCGGCGGCGTAGGTCACGGCGGCCAGGACGATGGCCCGCGCGAGGCCCAGGCGGGCGGCCAGCCGCCCGGCGCTGGCGGCGGCCATGATCGCGCCCAGCATATAGATGGCCACCGCCCAGCCGAACCAGGCGTAGCCGCCGAGGTCGCGGGCCACCGAGGGCATGATGGTGGCCGTCACCAGGCCGTCGGCGGCGTTGAGCCAGATTCCCAGAAGCACGAGGGCGGTGCGCGGGGCGAGGGCGCCGCCGATAAGCTCAGCCCAGCCAGCGGGGGGCGGTGGCACGGGCTGTTCTCCCTGGTCGCGAAGGCGCCGCCGCTCGGCGCGCGTCAGGGCCGTGGATGTCTGCTCCGCGGCCGGAAGGCAATGGCCGCCCAAGCCGACTTCGGAATCCCTTACGCCGGCGCGGCCGCTTCCGCCGCCGCCAGCTGGGCCTCGGCCTCGGCGATCATGGCTTGGAAGCGCGGATCCTCGCGCAGCGGGTCCATGTCCGGGTCTGCCTTGGTCCACTCAAGTTCGGAGCGCGTCGTCGGGGTCAGGCAGGCGCTAAGCAGATTGAGCGCGCCGTCGATGTCCTTGAGGTAGGTGCAGAGGGTGCAGGCGAAGTTATAGCGCATGGTCTGGTTGTCCGGATCGATCACCAGCGCGCGGCGAATCCAGTCCCGGGCTCGGTCCGCTTCGCCAAGGACCGCCAGAGCCATCACGCCGTTGCTCATCGCCAGCCCGTTGCCGCGGTCCTGGGCCAGGACCGCTTCGGCGCGGGTGAGGGTCATCCGGGCCGCCCGACGGGCGCCGTCCATATCGCCGAGCGCGGTGTAGCAGGTGATGAGCATCGCAGGAGACCCGACGCCGGTTTCCATCAGCACCGCCGCCTTTTCCCAGTAAGGAACGGCGGCGGCGATGCGCCCTTGGCTTAAACACACCATGGCGGCGGCGAGGTTCGCCTCGAAGCACTCGGGGTCGAGGTTGAGGGCGATCCGGGCTTCGGCCGAGGCCTCGTCGTACTGGCCCTCCAGCCGAAGATTGGCGGCCTTGCCGGCGTGAGCTTCGGCGAGGCTGGGATCGAGCGCCAGCGCCTTCTCGATGGCCGCTGAGCTGTCGAGGTCCTGCCTGCCAAAGCGGAAGCGCAAGGCCCCCTGCGCGCTCCCGATCAGGGCCCAGGCGTGGGCGTAGGCCGGGTCGATCGCCACGGCTTTGCCGCACAAGCGCAAGATCGCTTCAAGCTGGCGCGGATCGTCAGAGTAGCCAGTCCACCTGTGTTGACGCGCCATCAGATAGAGGTCGTAGGCGTCCGCGTTGTCGGTGCCGCGCCGCTCGATGGCCTTCTTCTCTTCCGGCAGGAGCTTGAGCTTCAGCGCCGCGACGATGGCCTCCGAGATCTCGTCCTGCAGGGCGAAGATATCATCGAGGTCGCGGTCATAGCGCTGAGCCCACAGGTGGTCGCCGGCGGCGCCATCGATAAGCTGGGCGGTGATGCGCACCCGGTTTCCCGCCTTGCGCACGCTGCCTTCGAGCACGTGGGTCACCCCCAGCTTGCGAGCGACATCGGGGATTTCGGGGTTCTTGCCCTTGTAGCTGAAGGCGGTGTTGCGGGCGGTGACGCTGAGGGCCGAGACCTGCGAGAGGTCGGTGATGATGTCCTCGCTGATCCCGTCTGAGAAATACTCCTGCTCGGCGTCGCCACTCATGTTGGCGAACGGCAGCACGCAGATGGAGAGTTTGGCGCGCGCGTGGGCTGCCGGTCGTGGCGAGGACGCCGGCGTGGTGGCCGCGCCATTGATCAAGGCGGCGATACTGTCGACCACTTTGCGCCAACCGGGATGATCAGCGCCGCCGGACCAACCGTTCATGTTGGCGCATTGGGTCTGGTCGAAGGGCATTGGCAGCTCGGCCCCGTCGACCGTGAGCTGGACCAGCTTGCGATCGGCGCGGGCCCGCTCAGCTTCCGAGCGCACCCATTCCGAACTGGCCGCCTCGGCCGACCACACCACCACCACCGCCTTGGCTTCCTTCAGCCGCTCACGGATGACGTCGGCATAGGCCCGGTGGGCCGGGATCTCGTCATCGCGCCACACGCCATAGCCGAGCGCCCGCAGCGCCTCGCCGATCTGGCGGGCCTGGGCCTCGGTGGACCTGGCGTAGGAAATGAAGACGTCGGACATGCTGATGCGGCCCCGCCCATGGCCGGCGCAACGAACCTAGCGACCCTATGTCGAAACGATCAAGGAAAAGCTCGGAATCGCCTCGGCCGGGCCCGCGGCCAACGTCGCCCTTGAACCCATCGCGTCAGGGGTTACCTGACAGTCAGGCTAACCCTGACAGGCGTCGGATGACCCGGAAACTGCACTGTTCGTTCTGTGGCAAGTCGGAAGACGAGATCCGAAAACTCGCCGCCGGACCGGGCG
>DASXMK010000160.1:0-5446 GCA_036495705.1 Caulobacteraceae bacterium
AGGAGGCCGACGATGCGCAGCCGGCTCTCATGGGCCATGGCCTTGAAGAATTCGATCAGCGGCTCGGTCATGGTCTCGTTCCTTAGATGGCCATCTAATTAGATGATCATCTAAATACAAGCCCGTTGATGACCGGCCTCGATGCGGTCTATGCCGATGCCAGGAGGAAACCGGAATGAATCGGCTGGCGGCGCCGGTCGCTGTGGCTTGCGCCCTCATGGCGGCCGCGAGCGCGCGCGCCGAGGAGGGCATGTGGACCTTCGACGCCGCGCCCGTGGAGCGCGTCGAGAAATCGCTGGGCGTCAAGCTCGACCGCGCCTGGCTCGACCATCTGCGCGCAGCTTCGGTGCGTCTGTCGGCCGGCTGCTCGGCGGCCCTGGTCTCGCCCGAGGGCCTGGCGCTGACCAACCAGCACTGCCTGCTGGGCTGCGTGCAGAGCCTGTCGCGCTCCGATCACGACTATGTGGCCGACGGCTTCCTCACCGATGGCCGTAGCGAGGAACGCAGCTGCCCCGGCCTCGAGGCCGAGGTCCTGGAGAGCATCGCCGACGTCACCGGCCCGATCTTCGCCGCCTCGGCCAACAAACAGGGGGCGGACTATGTGCTGGCCCGCGAGCGGGCCCTGGCCAAGGCCGAGCGCGACGCCTGCGGCGGCGACAAGCGCCAACGCTGCCAGGTGATCGGCTTCTTCGGCGGCGGGCAATACAAGGTCTATCGCTACCGGCGTTACGACGACGTGCGCCTGGTGTTCGCGCCGGAATTCGCCTCGGCCTTCTTCGGCGGCGACAAGGACAATTTCACCTTCCCACGCTTCGACCTCGATTGCGCGTTCGTGCGGCTTTACGACCGCGGCCGGCCGGCGGCGACGCCGGCGGCGCTCGCCTGGTCGCGCCAGGCCCCGAGCCTCGGCGAGGCGGTGTTCGTGTCCGGCAATCCCGGCCGCACCGAGCGCGGGGCGACGGTGGCCGAGCTGGAAAGCGCCCGCGATGTCTCCCTGCCGGCGACCGAGACGGCGCTGGCCGACATCGAGGCGCGGCTGACGGCGTTCGCCGCCGCCAGTCCCGACAACGCCCTGGCCGCCGCCGAGCGCCTGTTCGAGACCGAAAACGCCCTGAAAGTGGTGCGCGGGCGGCGCGCGGCGCTGGCCGCGCCGGGTTTTCTGGACGGACGTCGGGCGGAGGAGACGGCCCTGCGCGGCCGCATCGCCGCTGATCCCAAGCTGCTGGCTCAGATCGGCGATCCATGGAGCGACGCGGCGACGGCGCAAAAGGCGCGGGCGGCCGAGGAGCCGGCCTGGCGGTTGCTGGAGAGCGAGGCGGGCGGCGGCTCGCAGCTGTTCGCCTGGGCGCGGCTGCTGGTCCGCGGGGCCGCCGAGCGGGCCCAAAGCGGACCGGTGCGGCTGCCGGAGTTCAGCGATCAGCGCCTGGGGCTGGACCGCAAGGCGGTGATCGACGAGCGGCCGGTCTCCGCCGGCCTGGAGCAGGTCCTGCTCAGCCAGTGGCTGCGGCGCTGCCAGGCGGCGTTCGGCCCGGGCTCGGCGACCCTGACCAGCCTCACCGGCGGGACCTCGATCGAGGACCTGGCGGCCGCTCTGGCCGCCGGCAGCCGCCTGAGCGATCCGGCCGTGCGCCGGAGCCTGTGGCGCGGCGGCCTGGCTGCGGTGCTGGCGTCGGACGACCCGATGATCGCTTTCGTGCGGCGCATCGATCCGCTGGCCCGCGCCTCGCGCCAAGCCTTCGAGGATGACGTGATCGGCCCTGAACAGCGGGCCGCCGAGACCATCGCCCGGGCCCGTTTCGCCCTCGGCGGGACCGACATCTATCCCGACGCCACCTTCTCTTTGCGCCTGAGTTGGGGGCGGGTGGCCGGCTGGGATGACGGGGCCGCCAAGGTCGAGCCGTTCACCACCCTGGCCGGTCTTTACGCCCGGGCCGACGCCGCGGACCCGCTGCCGACGCGGTGGCTGCAGGCCAAGGCCAAGGTCGATCCGGCCACGGTGTTCGATTTCGCCACCACCAACGACATCACCGGCGGCAATTCCGGCTCGCCGGTGGTCGACGCCGGCGGCCGTTTGTTGGGCACGGCGTTCGACGGCAACGCCGCCTCGATCGCCGGCGATTTCGTCTACGACGGGGCCCAGAATCGCACGGTGGCGCTATCCACCGCCGCGATCACCGAAGCCCTGGACAAGGTCTATGGGCGCAAGGCCCTGCTGACCGAATTGGGGGCGCGATAGGTCACCCGGCCGCCAGCCGCGACTCGGCCTGGGCGATCAACGCCTGGAAGCGCGGGTCGGCGCGGATTGGCTCGAAATCCGGATCGGTCTTGGCGTTGCGCAAATTGTCGCCGCCAGGATCGTTGGCCAGCGCCACGCCAAGCAACTCCAACGCCCCATCGGCATCGCCCAGAATCCGGCTCAGGGCGCAGGCGAAATTGTAGCGCATGGTAAGACTGTCCGGATTGAGCAGCAGGGCGCGCGCGATCCACTCCCGCGCCCGCTCGCCCTCGCCGAGCACGGCCAAGGCGAAGACGCCCGTGCCCAGCGCCTGGCCGTTGGTGCGGTCCTGCTCCAGAGACTTCTCCGCGCGCGCCAAGGCGATGGCGGCGGCGCCCCGGGCCTTGTCCGCCTCGTCCAGCGCCAAATAGACGCTGACGAGGAGGGCCGCATCCTCGGAGGCGGCGTCCTCGAGCTTCACCGCGGCCTCGAAGAAACGCGCCGCCAGGTCAAACCGCCGATTCTGATAGTGCATAAAGCCGGCGATAGCGTTCACCTCGGAGGAACTCGGATCCAGTCGCAGCGCCAGCTCAAGTTCCGCCAGAGCCTTGTCTTTGCGGCCATCGTAATCGAGGTGCGTGGCCCTCAAAGCATGGGCTTCAGCCAGGTCCGGATCGAGCTCGAGCGCGCGCGCCGCCGCGGCAGCCCCGTCGTCTCCCGCCCTGCCCAGTCTGCGCACCAGCGAGTACTGGGCTCTGCCCTTGGTCACCCAGGCCTGGGCGTAATTGCCGTCCAGCGCTATGGCCCGCTCGGCGATGCGAATGACCGTCTCCTGGGTCTGGGCGTTGAAATTGGCCGTGGCCTTCAGGTTCCTGGCCATGAGGACGAGATCGTAGGCCTCGACGTTGTCGGTGCCGCGCCGAGCGATCGCCCGCTTTTCTTCAGGCAGCAGCTTCACCTTCAGGGCGGCGACAATCGCCTGGCTGATCTCATCCTGCAGGGCGAAGATGTCGGTAAGATCGCGATCGTAGCGCTCGGCCCACGCGTGCTCGCCGGAGGCGCCGTCGATCAGCTGGGCGGTGATCCGCACCCGCCCGCCGGCCTTGCGCACGCTCCCCTCCAGGACATGGCTGACATTCAGCTGCCGCGCGACCTGGGGCACGTCGACGCTCTTGCCCTTGAACTGAAAAGCCGTGTTGCGGGCGATCACCCCGAGCGCCGAGACCTTGGAAAGGTCGGTGATGATGTCTTCGCTGATGCCGTCGCTGAAATACTCCTGCTGCGGGTCATCGCTGATGTTGGCGAACGGCAGCACGCAGATCGAATGCTTGCGCGGGGCGGGTTGGATCGCCGCGGCGCCGGGCGAGGGCGCGGCGCCGGCGATCAGTTCGGAGACGCTGGCCACGACCTTCTTCCAGCCGTGGGCGTCGAGTTCGCCGTTCCAGCCGATCATCTCGGCGCACTGGATGCGATCGAAGGGCCTCGGCAGCTTGCTCCCATCGACGGTGAGCTGAACGAGCTTGCGCTCGGTGCGGGCCGTGTCCGCCTCCGACTGCACCCACTCGGACCTGACCGCCTCCGCCGACCAGACGACGACCACCACCTTGGCCGCTTGCAGCCGCTCCTCGATCACCTCGGCGTAGGCGCGGTGCGCCGGCAACTCGTCGTCGCGCCACACGCCATAGCCGAGAGAGCGCAGGGCCTCGCCGATGGCCCTGGCCTCACGCTCGGTCGAGCGGGCGTAGGAAATGAAGATGTCGCTCACTCGCCCCTCAACTCACGATAGGCACAGTAGGCGGGGGGCCGGGCGGATGCAAAGCCCGCCGGGCCTTGCTATCCAAGGACGTTGGACGATGGGGGGCCGGATGTTCGCGATCGAAAACGCCCAGAGCGCGGCCGGCGTCATCGTCATCCTGGCGGTGTGCTGGGCGCTCTCCGAGGCGCGAGACCGGTTTCCCTGGCGCCTGGCGCTGGGGGCGGTGGCCGCCCAGGCGGCGCTGGTGGTGCTGCTGTTCGCCTTGCCGCTGTCGCGCGCCGCCCTGGCCGGGGCCGGGATGGCGGTCCAGGGCCTGTCGGCCAGCACCCAAACCGGGGTCAGTTTCGTGTTCGGGTTCCTGGGCGGCGGCGCGGCCCAGCCTTACGCGGTGAACAATTCGTCGGCCCTGTTCGTGCTCGCCTTTCGCGTGCTGCCGGTGATCCTGGTGATCTGCGCCCTCTCGGCGCTGCTGTGGCACTGGCGCATCCTCAAATGGCTGGTCCAGGGCTTCGGCCTGGTTTTCGAACGCACCATGGGCCTGCGCGGGGCTCCGGCCCTGGCCACCGCGGCGACCATTTTCATGGGCCAGGTCGAAGGGCCGATCTTCATCCGCACCTATCTGAGCGGGCTGACGCGCTCGGAGCTGTTCCTGCTGCTGAGCGTCGGCATGAGCTGCGTCGCCGGCTCGACCGTGGTGGCCTACGCCACCATCCTCCAGGGCGTGCTGCCGAACGCGGTCGCCCATGTGCTGACCGCCTCGCTGATCTCCGCTCCGGCCGGGGTGCTGCTGGCGCGCATCCTGGTGCCGCGCGATCCGGCCGCCGAAACCCCCGAGGCCTTCGACGCCGCCGGGGCCAAGACCTACGACAGCTCCATCGACGCCCTGATGCGCGGCACCAGCGACGGGCTGCAGATCGTGCTGGCCATCGCCGCCACCCTGGTGGTGTTCGTGGCCCTGATCGCGCTGGCCGACAACATCCTGGCCCTCATCCCGCCGGTGGCCGGGGCCCCGCTGAGCGTCGAACGCGGCCTGGGCCTGGTCTTCGCCCCGCTGGCCTGGCTGATAGGGGTGCCGGCGGGAGAAGCGCGCACCGCCGGGGCGCTGCTGGGCGTCAAGCTGGTGCTGACCGAGTTCACCGCCTTCATCGACCTGGCCAAGCTCGCCCCCGGGGCGCTGTCGGAGCGCAGCCGGGTGATCATGACCTAGGCCCTGTGCGGCTTCGCAAATATCGGCTCGGTGGGGATCAACGTGGCCGGCTTTTCGATCCTGGTTCCCGAGCTATATTGGCGAAGCCGCACAGGGCATAGGTCATGATCACCCGCGAACGCTCGGCCATGGCGCCCAGCGGCATGGCGCCCATGCGGATGAAGGCGGTGAACTCGGTCAGCACCAGCTTGACGCCCAGCAGCGAGCCCGCCGTCGGCGCGTCATGCCAGGGGATGCCCATGGCCCAGGCAAGCGGGGCGAAGACCAC
>DASXMK010000161.1:0-1501 GCA_036495705.1 Caulobacteraceae bacterium
CAGGAGAAGAAGGACGCCATCCGCCTCATGGGGGCTGAACTGGTGGAGGTCGACGCGGTCCCCTATTCCAATCCCGACAATTATGTCCGCTATTCGGGCCGTCTGGCGGAGGAGTTGAACGCCGCCGAACCGGCCGGGGCCATCTGGGCCAATCAGTTCGACAACACCGCCAACCGCGACGCGCACGAGGAGACCACCGGCCCGGAGATCTGGGAGCAGACCGGCGGCCAAGTGGACGGCTTCATCTGCGCGGTGGGCTCGGGAGGCACCCTGGCCGGCGTCGCCATGGCGCTGCGGGCGCGCAAGTCCGACGTCGCCATCGGCCTGGCCGATCCCCATGGCGCGGCGCTCTTCGACTGGTACACCCGTGGCGAACTGAAAGCCGAGGGGACCTCGATCAGCGAAGGCATCGGCCAGGGGCGCGTCACCGCCAATCTCGAAGGCCTGACCGTAGATAGGGCCTACCGGATTTCCGACGCCGAGATGCTGGAGCAGATCTATGATCTGGCCCTGCACGAGGGCATGGTCATGGGCGGCTCGACCGGCATCAATATCGCCGGCGCGGTGCGCCTGGCCCGTGACCTGGGGCCAGGACACACCATCGTGACCATCCTGTGCGACCAGGGCGCGCGCTATCAGAGCAAAATCTTCAACCCTGAGTTCCTGAGGGAGCGCGGCTTGCCGACGCCGCCGTGGCTCTGACCGACCCGATGGTCACCACCGACTGGCTGGCGGCGTGCCTGGGGAACCCGGCCATCGCGGTCATCGACGCCACCTGGTTCATGCCCGATGCCGGGCGGGACGCCGCCGCCGAGTTCGCCCAGCATCACATTCCGGGCGCGGTGTTTTTCAGCATCGACGAGATCAGCGACCGTACGAGCGACCTGCCGCACATGCTGAGCGCGCCGCAGGACTTCGCGGTTGCCGCCCGGCGCCTGGGCGTTCGGCGCGATTCCCAGGTGGTGGTCTACGACGCCCATGGCCTGTTTTCGGCGGCGCGCGCGTGGTGGAACTTCCGGGTCATGGGCCATGCGGATACTTTCGTCCTCGACGGCGGCTTGCCGAAATGGATCGCCGAAGGGCGGCCGGTGGAGAGCGGTTGGCCGGCGCCGGCCCATGGGGATTTCAAAGCCCGTCCTGACCCCGCGCTGGTGCGCGATCTGGAAGCTGTGCGCGCCGCCCTGGAGACCGGGGCCGCCCAGGTCGTCGACGCCAGGTCGCCGGAACGGTTCGCCGGCGCCGCGCCGGAACCGCGGCCTGGACTGCGGGCCGGCCACATGCCCGGGGCGAAGAATTTGGCGTGGAACCAGGTGGCGCCGGACGGGACCCTGGCCGATCGATCGGCCCTGCAGGAGGTCTTCGACAAGGCCGGCGTAAACCTGGCCGCGCCGATCATCACCACCTGTGGCTCCGGAGTCAGCGCCTCGGTCCTGGCCCTGGCTTTGGCGCGGTTGGGGCGCGCGGACGCGGCGGTCTACGACGGCTCCTGGAGCGAGTGGGG
>DASXMK010000162.1:0-4205 GCA_036495705.1 Caulobacteraceae bacterium
CCATCAGCACATGGAAGGCTTCCTCGATCAGGGCCGCGTGCCGGCCACCGGGTCCGGCGATCGCGCGCACCGCCTCATCGCTCAGGGGCAGGAACTCGGAGGGGCCGCGGCTCAAGCGGTTTCCAGCATCCGCTCGGCCGCCAGGCTGTTGGCGCCGGCGGCGCGGATGACCACCGGCTCGATGCGTCCCACCAGGTTCAGCGGTCCCTGGCAATGCACGGCCTGGAGATAGGGGCTGCGGCCGACCACCTGACCCGCATGCCGGCCCGTGCCTTCGAACAGCACTGGCAACGCTTGGCCGACCAGGGCGGCGTTGAAAGCGGCGCGTTGCGTTTCCAGCAGCGCCTGCAGCCGCGCTAGCCGCGCCTCTTTCTCGTCCTCGTCGACCTGACCGGGCATGGCCGCGCCTGGCGTTCCTGGACGGCGGGAATATTTGAACGAGAAGGCGCTGGCGTAGCCTACGGCGCGCACCAGCTCGAGAGTGGCTTCGAAGTCCGATTGGCGCTCGCCAGGGAAGCCGACGATGAAGTCGCCGGAAATGGCTATGTCCGGCCGCGCCGCCCGCACCCGTTCGATAAGGCGCACATAGGCGGCCGCGTCATGCCCGCGGTTCATGGCCCGCAGAATACGGTCAGAGCCCGACTGGACCGGCAAGTGGAGGTAGGGGGCCAAGGCCTCGATCTCGCCGTGGGCGGCGATCAGCTCGTCGTCCATGTCGCGCGGATGGCTGGTGGTGTAGCGGATGCGCGCCAGGCCCGGGATGCGCGCCAGGCGGCGGATGAGCGCGGCCAGTCTGACGCCGTCGCCATCCCGGTAGGCGTTAACGTTCTGGCCCAGCAGGGTGATCTCGCGCACTCCGCGCTCAGCCAGGGTCCGCGCCTCCGCCTCGACCGCGTCCGCGGGGCGGGAATATTCCGGGCCCCGGGTATAAGGCGCCACGCAGAAGGTGCAGAACTTGTCGCAGCCCTCCTGCACGGTCAGGAAAGCGGTGACGCCGGCGGCGCGCCGCTGCGGCAAAGCATCGAACTTGGCCTGTGGCGCGAACTCAGCCGCCACCCGCTCGCCGCGGCTGCGATGGGCGCGGGCGATCAGCTCCGGCAGGCGGTGATAGGCCTGGGGCCCAACCACCAGATCGACCACCGGGGCGCGGCGGATGATCTCCTCGCCCTCGGCCTGGGCGACGCAGCCGGCCACCACCACGGTCATCCCCTGGCCGTTTCGCTCCCGCTCGCTCTTCAGCGCCCGGATGCGGCCAAGCTCCGAATAGACCTTCTCCGCCGCCTTCTCGCGGATGTGGCAGGTGTTGAGGACCACGAGGTCGGCCTCGTCCGGGGCCTCGGTCGCAGCGTAGCCCACCGGCGCCAGGATGTCGGCCATGCGCTCGGCGTCATAGACGTTCATCTGACAGCCGTAGCTCTTGATGAACAGGCGACGCCGGCCGCCTGCGACGGGCTCAGTCATCGGCCGGCACGGCGTAGAGTTCCAGCCTGTGGTCCACCAGGCGATAGCCCAGGCGGCGGGCGATGGCCTTCTGCAGAGCCTCGATCTCCTCATCGACGAACTCCACCACCGCCCCGGTCTTCATGTCGATGAGATGGTCGTGATGGGTCTCGCTGGCCTCCTCGTAGCGCGAGCGGTTCTGGCGGAAATCGTGGCGCGTGAGGATGCCGGACTCTTCGAACAGGCGCACGGTGCGATAGACGGTGGCGATCGAGATGTGCGGATCGATCTCGTGCGCGCGCCGGTGCAGTTCCTCAACATCAGGGTGATCGTGGGCCTGGGAAAGCACGCGCGCGATCACCCGGCGCTGCTCGGTCATGCGCAGCCCGCGTTCGATGCACAGTCGCTCCAGCCGATCCACCACCCGGTCGCTCCGATCGCCCCCTTCAGCATAGGGCCGCGGGACGATGCTGTTAAGATCGCGGCGCAAAACCAGGGCGTCGATGCTCTCGTCGCCGCGGCCGTAATAGCCGGCGCGCCGGCCGACCTCGGCGAATCCCTGTCGATCGTAGAGCGCCCGGGCCGCCAGGTTGTCCTCCGCCACCTCCAGGAACAGCGCCTGCGCCCCGCTGGCGGCGGCCATTTCGGAAGCGGCCAGCACCAGGATGGCGGCGACGCCGCGGCGGCGATGCGCCGGCGCGGTTCCCACGGTCAGGATCTCGGCTTCCCCGCCGGCAACCCGGAACAGGATCAGGCCGGCGGCCCCGACGGTGAGGGCGAACACACCGGGACTGGCCAGAAGCGCGGCCATGTCGGCTTCGCTCCACGGCTCGGCGAAAGCCTCGGCGTGCAGGGCGGCGAGGCGCGCCGCATCGGCGCACACGACGGCGGAGCTCATCGCACCCTGGCGTCCGGTGGACGCAGATAGAGCGGGCGCGGCGGGACAAGGGGGGCGTCCTTGGCCAACCGGGCGATGGCCGCCGCCGCCGGGGCCGCAAGGTCGACGGCCTCGGCCGCCGGCAGGGCCTGGATAAGGCG
Source organism: Caulobacteraceae bacterium (assembly GCA_036495705.1). GTDB lineage: Bacteria > Pseudomonadota > Alphaproteobacteria > Caulobacterales > Caulobacteraceae > Acaudatibacter. Next base: position 2,479 of record DASXMK010000162.1, read on the forward strand.
AGAGGCCTGCGGCCCGACCAGGCTGTCCACCGGGGCCAGTTCGGCCAGCCGCGCGGCTGCGGTCTCCAGCGGCAGGATGTCCGGGGCGAGGAGCTCGGCCGCGCCGTCGAAGAGCTGCAGATATACAGAGCCACGGCCGGCGTCGATGACGGCGGCCCGGCGCTCGGCGCCGCCCAGGCTGGCGGCAAGGGCGGCCAAGGTTCCTACCCCGACGCAGGGCGTCTCCAGGGCCAGGGCGAGGCCCTTGGCGAAGGCCAGCCCAACGCGGACGCCGGTAAACGAGCCTGGCCCGACGGTGACCACGACGCGGTCAAATTCCGTGAAGGCGACCTCGGCGGCTTCCATGACTTCGCGGACCATGGGCGCCAGACGTTCCTGATGGCCGCGGGTCATGGCTTCACTCAGGGCAGAGAGCGGGCGCTCGCCATCGAACACGGCCGCCTGGCAGACCGCCAGTCCGGTGTCGATGACCAGCAGGCGCACCCCGCCTTGCCTTACAGGGTCTGTTCGACCCTGGTCACCTCGGGCACATAGTGGCGCAGCATGTTCTCCACCCCGGCCTTGAGGGTGGCGGCGGAGGAGGGGCAGCCCGAGCAGGCGCCGCGCATGTGCAGCCACAGCACCCCGGTGTCGGGCTCGAACTTCGAGAACAGGATGTCGCCGCCGTCCTGGGCCACGGCCGGGCGGATGCGCGAGTCGAGCAGGTCCTTGATTTCGGCCACCACGGCGGCGCTCTCGCCTTCGTAGACGTCCTCGGCGTGCCCATCGCTCAAGGCATCGCGCATCAGCAGCTGGCCGCTGGTGAAATGGTCCATGATCGCGGCCAGGATCGGGGCCTTCAGATAGGCCCAGTCATAGTCGTCGGCCTTGGTGACGGTGAGGAACTCCGTGGCGTAGAACACCCGCGTGACGCCGCTCAGGGCGAACAGGGCTTCGGCCAGCGGCGAGGCGCGGGCGTCGTCGGCGTCACGGAACTCGCGCGCGCCCTCGGCCAGCAACTCACGTCCTGGCAGGAACTTGAGAACGGCCGGGTTGGGCGTGGTCTCTGTCTGGATGAACATGCGCTCTTATCTTGCTCCGTCACCGCTTAGATGGCGCGCCTGAAGCCTCATCGCAACCGATCCGCGCCCCAGAGGCCGACGATGCGCCGGGTCTCCTGAAGGTTCGGCGCGGCCATGGCGCGGGCCTTGTCGGCCCCGGCGGCCAGGATGCGATCGATCTCGGCCGGGTCGGCCATCATCCGGCGCATGGCCTCGCCGACCGGCGACAGGGTCTCCACCAGCAGATCGGCCAGCGCCGGCTTGAAGTCGCCGAAGCCCTTGCCGGCGAAGCGCGCCAGCACCTGCGCCTGGGTCTCCCCGGCCAGCGCGGCGTAGATCCCGACCAAGTTGTCCGCTTCCGGCCGCCCGGCGAGTTCCTCCACCGTCTCAGGTAAGGGCAGGGCGTCGGTTTTGGCCCGCCGAATCTTGGCCGCGATCTGATCGACGTCGTCGGTGAGGTTGATGCGCGACTGATCCGACGGGTCGGACTTGCTCATCTTGGCCGCGCCGTCGCGCAGGGACATGACCCGCGCCCCCGGCCCTTCGATCAGCGGCTCAGGGAGCGGGAAGAAATCCGCGACTTCGAAATCGTGGTTGAACTTGCCGGCGATGTCGCGGGCCAGCTCGAGGTGCTGCTTCTGGTCCTCGCCCACCGGCACGTGGGTGGCTTTGTACAAGAGGATGTCG
>DASXMK010000163.1:0-2118 GCA_036495705.1 Caulobacteraceae bacterium
TCTCCCGTCCCTGGAAGACGATGGCGCGCATTTCGCGCACGACCTTCTCGAGATTGTCCAAGCGCCTGGCCGACCGCGCGTCCAGGGATTCGTCGATGGGCGTCTGGGCCAGGGCCGGGGCGCACAAGGCCGCGGCGAACACAAGCGCCGCGATGGCCCCGCCGGTTGATCTCATGAAGCGCCTTCCGTGATCGCGGTGTGGGCATTGCGGTTATGGGCCTGAGCGTCGGGACCGCCGGCGGTGTCGATCGGACGCTCCTTGCCGTAGGAGACGGTGTCGATTCGGGCCACCGAAACACCGCGGCCGACCAGATATTCCTTCACCGAACTGGCCCGCCGCGCGCCCAGGGCGAAGTTGTATTCGCGCGTTCCCAGTTCATCGCAATTGCCTTCGATGCGCACCCGCACGGCCGGATAGCGCTGCAGCCAAGCGGCCTGGGCGTCGAGGATGGGTCGCGCGTCGTCGCGGATGGCGTAGCGGTCGAAGTCGAAATAGACCGGTCGCCGACATTGACCACGAAGTCCCGCTCGGAACCCGGAACCGGCGCGCCGGTCTGACCTTCCTCCACCGGTGCCGGGCCTGGAGCCGGCATGGCGGCGGCCGGAGGCGGCGGCGGCGGAGTGGGCGCGGCCGGGCCCATCGGCTTGGGGCGTGTGGAGCAGGCGGCCATGCCGGCGGCGACCACGATGATTAGGGCCAGCCTCGCGGCCTGTTGGGTTCCAGTCTGCCTGCCAGGATTCATCGCTATGTCCTCTTATTCGTTGGCTTGCTCTTACGCTCTGGTGATTGCCATCGCCATATCCGGGCTGGGAGGGGTGGAATCATAATAGTTGGGCGATGGCGTGACCGCTCACGGCAGCAGGGCCGACCAGGCCGGGTCTGAGGCGCTCAGCGGATAAGGCGCAGGCTGCGGCGCGCGGCCGAAAATATCGACCGTATAGAGGTGCGCCCCGCCCGGGCCGGTCTGGTGCGAATAGATGATCACCCGGCCGTTGGGCGCCCAAGCGGGCCCCTCGTCAAGATAGCTCGAGGTGAGCAACCGCTCACCGCTGCCGTCGGGCTTCATGATGCCGATATGGAACACCGAGCCTTCCTGCTTGGTGAAGGCGATCCACTTGCCGTCGGGGCTCCAGACGGGCGTGGTGTAGCGGCCGGTCCCGAACGAGATGCGATGCGCCCCGCCGCCGTCGGCGCCCATGACATACAGTTGCGGGCTGCCGCCGCGATCGGAGTTGAACACGATCTGGTCGCCGGCAGGGGCGAAGGATGGCGAGGTGTCGATGGATGGGTCTGAGGTCAGTCGCCGCACGGCGCGGCTGGCCAGGTTCATGACATAGATGTCGGTGTTGCCGTCCTTTTCCACCGAAAACACCACGCGCGCGCCGTCAGGCGAAAACCGCGGCGCGAACACCATGCCGGGGAAGTGTCCCAGAGCCTCCTGGCGGCCGGTCTCGACATTGAGCAGATAGACGGTCGAGCCGGCGGGACGCAGGGCCATATAGGTGACTTCCTGGCTGTTGGCCGAGAACCGCGGGGTGAAAGCCAGCGCCGAGCCGTCGGTCAGATAGCTGGGATTGGCCCCGTCCTGGTCCATGATCTCCAGGCGGCGAATTGGATGAGCGCGCGACCCGCTTTCGGCCACGAACGCCACGCGGGTGTCGAAATAGCCCGGCGCGCCCGTGAGTTTTTCGTAGACCGCATCGGCCACCTTGTGGGCCACCCGTCGCCAGTTCTCGGGAGTTGAGGTGAACTGCAGGCCGAGCAGCTGCTCGCCGGCGTAGACATCCCACAGGCGGAAATCGACGCGCAGGCGGCCGTCGCTGTCGCTCGTCGCCTGGCCGGTGAGCAGGGCCTGGGCGCTGATCGCCTTCCATTTGTCGTAGGTCGGTTGGACGTTGGCGTCGGCGATCTGTTCCTGGAAGGTCGAGGGGTCGAGCGTCCGGAAGAGCTCGGAGCGGGCCAGGTCGGCCGCGATCACCTGGCTGATGCGGCCGCCGACCTCCGCGCCGCCGAAAGCGGGGATGGCGATCGGCACCGGCTGTGCCGCGCCCTGGTCGATATTGATCACGATGTCCGCGGTGGCGGGACCGGCGATGGCCACGACGGCGAACAACGCC
>DASXMK010000164.1:0-5125 GCA_036495705.1 Caulobacteraceae bacterium
CACCCACGCGGTGCTGTCGAAACAGGTCGGTTACCGCAATCTCGGCCTGGTGATCGTCGACGAGGAGCAGCACTTCGGGGTCAAGCACAAGGAAAAGCTCAAGGAGCTTCGCGCCGATGTGCACATGCTGACGCTGACCGCGACGCCGATCCCGCGCACGCTTCAGATGTCGCTCAGCGGCATCAGAGAAATGTCGATCATCGCCACCCCGCCGGTCGACCGGCTGGCGGTGCGCACCTACGTCACGCCGTGGGACCCGGTCGTCATCCGCGAAGCGCTGCTGCGCGAAAAGTACCGCGGCGGCCAGGCCTACTACGTCGCGCCCAGGGTCAACGACCTGCCGGAGCTGGAGCGCTACCTGCGCGAGCAGGTGCCGGAGGTGAAGTTCGTCGTCGGCCACGGCCAGATGGCGCCGACCCAGCTCGAGGAGGTGATGGGCGCCTTCTACGACGGCCAGTACGACGTGCTGCTCTCCACCACCATCGTCGAGAGCGGGCTGGACATCCCGACCGCCAACACCCTGATCGTCCATCGCGCCGACATGTTCGGCCTCTCGCAGCTCTATCAGCTTCGAGGCCGGGTCGGCCGAGCCAAGGCCCGCGCCTACGCCTATCTGACCACGCCGTTCGAGCGCCCAATCACGCCGGGCGCCGAGCGCCGGCTGCACGTGCTGCAGTCGCTCGACAGCCTCGGGGCCGGCTTCCAACTGGCCAGCCACGACCTCGACATCCGCGGCGGCGGCAATCTCCTGGGCGAGCAGCAGTCCGGCCATATCCGCGAGATCGGGGTCGAACTTTACCAGCAGATGCTCGAGGAGGCGGTCACCGAGCTCAAGGCCGCGGGCACGGCAGCCGAGGCCGCTCTCGATCGCGGCTGGTCGCCGCAGATCAACACCGGCGCGGCGGTGCTGATCCCTGAGGACTATGTGCCGGACCTGAACGTGCGCCTGGAGCTCTACCGGCGGTTGTCGGACGCCGAGCGGGTCGACGAGCGCGAGGCCCTGGCCGCCGAACTCATCGACCGCTTCGGACCGCTACCGCCCGAGGCCGACCAGCTACTCAAGGTGGTGGCCATCAAGGGGCTGTGCCGCGAAGCCAATGTCGCCAAGATCGACGTCGGCCCCAAAGGCGCCCTGGTCAGTTTTCGCGGCGACCATTTCGCCAATCCCGCCGGTCTGGTCGAGTTCATCCAGAAACATCCCACCGCCTGGCGCCTGCGGCCCGATCAGAAGCTTTCCGTCAAGGGCGAGTGGGAAACCCCCAAGGCCCGGTTGGCGGCGGCCGAGCGGGTTCTGGGCGACATCGCCCGCCTGGCGCGGGCGGCTTAAGAAGGGCTGAAGAGAACAGGGGAGGGGAAGATGATCATCGTCGGCCGGCGCGTCTATGGACTGGGGGCCACCGCGCTGGGGATCGTGGAACTGAGGTACGGCGCCTTCGCCGAGGTCTGGCTGCCCGTGCCAGCGCACATTCCCGGCTACCATACCCTGGCCCTAGCCACCGCCGGCTTGCTGATCGTCGGTGGGCTGGCGATCAACTGGGCGCGCTCGGCGGCGATCGCCGCCCTGGGGTTGGCGGCCCTGTTCGCCGTGGGGATGGTGCTCACCGAGCTGGCGCCCGCCATGACCAAGCCGACGGTCTGGGGCGGCTGGCAGGCCATCGCCGAGAGCACGGTCATGGCCCTGGGCGGGGTTCTGGCCTACGCCCAGATCGCCACCCTCAGCGAGACCAGCGCGGCGGCCATCGCCCGCGCCGTGCGGCTGGTGTTCGGCCTTTGCCTGCTGGTCTTCGGCGTCAGCCATTTCGTCTACGCCAAGTTCACCGCTTCGCTGGTTCCAGCCTGGCTGCCGCCCTCGCAGCTGGCCTGGGCCTACGCCACCGGTGTGGCCCAGATCGCGGCGGGCCTGGCCGTGCTCACCGGGGTGCGGGCGTGGCTGGCGGCGGCGCTGCTGACGGTGATGTACGCAGCCTTCAGCTTCCTGGTGCACTTGCCTTCGGTGATCGCCGACCCCTCGAGCCACAACAACTGGGCTGAAAACGCCATCAACCTCATTCTGGTCGGGGCGGCGTGGGGCCTGGCGGACTGGCTGTCGAAGCCGAAAGACCTAAGACCTAGGACTTAACGGACGATTGGCGGGTTGGCGCCGGGCGAGGGCGCCGGCGGGGCCTTGGCGGCCTGGGCTTCGGCCAGAAGCTTGCGCGCCCGCAAGAACATTTCCACGCTCTGGGTGATCATCATCGCGCCGGCGAACAGGATAAGCCCGTCGGCGAGGGCGGCCGCCGGCAGGCCGGCGGCGGAGGTCCCGAAAGCGGCCCCGCGCAAGGTCATGCGCAGGCCAAGGATGGCCAGAATGAACACCATGCCGACCACGGACGCCTGGGCGCTGATATCGTGGGTTTCTGGATGCACTTCGATGCGCATCAGGCTGCCGCGCAGCCAGCCCAGGGCGACGCCCAGGAGCAGGGCGGCGATAAGCACCGACACGGCCAAGGCGCTTTCAGGCGGCGGGGCGCTGACGAAGGTGAGGCCAATGAGCACGAGGAAGATCAACGGCCTGACCCACATCGCCTCCAGGCGCAGGCGGCGGGGGCGACGATTGCGCATGGCCAGCACCGCGACCGCGATCAGCAGCGTCAGGGCAAGGCCGTAGAACTGGCCGCCGCCTTGCATTCAAGGTCCCATCGACTGCCGACTCCTGTGGGCGCGACGATTGTTTACCGCGCCGGGCGCGGGCGTGAAAGGCGCGCTTGCCTGACGGCGGGTCAGGCGTTCAAGCTTGGCGCATCGCCGAAAAATGGAACGAAGCCATGGGTCAGGGACCGCTGTCGGATGTGAAGGTGCTGGAGTTCGCCGGAATTGGCCCCGGACCGTTCTGCGGCATGCTGCTTTCAGACCTTGGCGCCGATGTGGTGCGCATCGATCGCAAGGGACCCGGCCGCGCCTCGCCGTCGGACATCACCGCGCGCGGACGCCGCTCGGTGGCGCTCGATCTCAAGTCGCCGGCGGCTGTGGAAAGTTGCCTCAGGCTGATGGAGACCGCCGACGCGGTGTTCGAGGGCTTCCGCCCCGGCGTCATAGAGCGGCTGGGCCTGGGTCCCGAAGTCGCCCTGAAACGCAATCCGAAGCTGGTCTACGGGCGCATGACCGGGTGGGGCCAGACCGGGCCGCTGGCCAAGGCCGCCGGCCACGACATGAACTACATCGCCATCAGCGGGGCGCTCGGCGCCATCGGGACCCCGGACAAACCCATTCCGCCGCTCAACCTGGTGGGCGATTTCGGCGGCGGGGCGCTGTACCTCGCCTTCGGCCTGCTGGCTGGAGTGATCCACGCCCGCGCCAGCGGCCAGGGCCAGGTGATCGACTGCGCCATGACCGACGGGGCGGCCTCGCTGATGGCCATGTTCTATGGCTTCAAGGCCGCCGGCATGTGGCGCGACGGCCGCCGGGCCAACCTGCTCGACGGCGGGGCGCACTTCTACGACACCTATCAGTGCGCCGACGGCGAATGGGTCGCGATCGGATCGATCGAGCCGCAGTTCTATGCACTTTTGCTTGAAAAAACCGGTATCAACGATCCAGAGTTCAAGTCACAGATGAACCGGGATTCCTGGCCGTCCCTGCACGACAAGCTCAGCCGTGTGATCGCCGCCAAGACGCGCGAGGAGTGGCGTCAGATCATGGAGGGCACCGACGTCTGTTTCGCGCCGGTGCTGACCCTCGGCGAAGCGCCCCTGCATCCGCATAACCTCGCCCGGCAAACCTTCGTCGAGGTGGCGGGCGTGACTCAGCCGGCCCCGGCGCCGCGATTTTCCGCCACGCCCGGGCGCATCGCCGGGCCGCCGCCGGCCATCGGGGCCCATAACGCGCAGGCCCTGGCCGACTGGGGCTTTTCGGCCGGCGAGATCACCGCCCTGGAAGCGGCCGGCGCGCTGTAGATTCCGTTCATGCTGGGTTCAGCGGACAAGGGTTAATTTCCGCCCGTTGGTCGTCGTTCGCGCTCCCCCGTCCCTCGTTGCGGCGGCGGCCAATCAGGAGAGGATCCTGGCGGCGCGTCGTCCCCCACGGCGCGCCGCGCCTCTTTAAGGCTTCCCCACCCGCACGATCACCAACCCGCCGGCTTCGTCGACGCTGAGCAGGTCGAGCCCGGCCTGGGCGGCGTAATGCGGCGCGTCGATGCGCGCCAGCGGATCATCGGCGAGCAGACGCAGGATCGCCCCGGCCGGCGCGCGACGAACGGCCCGTTGCAGCATCAATGTCGGCGCCGGGCATTGGTGGCCGCGCGCGTCGACGACGATCTCGTCTTCGTCGGTCATGGACCGGTAATGCGGCGCCACAGCCTCTAGTGGAAGGGCGCGAACCCCGATACATCCGCCATGGTCACGCCTGCGGAGACGATCCCATTCCTTTCTCGTCGGTCGGTTGGCCGGGCTTCGAACTCACCATCGTCGCCCCGGCGTTCAACGAAGCGGCCAATCTCGCCGTTTTGGCCGGCAGGCTGGACAAGGCGCTGGACGGGGTCCGCTGGCAGCTGATCGTCGTCGATGACGATTCCCCCGACGGCACGGCGGCGCAGGCGAAAGCGCTGGCCCTGGCCGATGGCCGCGTCTCCTGCCTTAAACGGATCAAACGCCGGGGCTTGGCCGGGGCGGTGATCGAGGGCGTGATGGCCAGCGCCGCGCCTTTCGTGGCGGTGATGGACGCCGACCTGCAGCATGACGAGACCCTGCTGCCGGCGATGCTGGCGGCTCTGCGCGAGGACCGCGCCGACATCGTCATCGGCAGCCGCTACCTCACCGAGGGCCGCGCCGACGCCGGCCTGACGGCGGTGCGCGGGGTCGGCAGCCGCCTGGCCAACCGCCTGGCCCGCCTGGTGCTGCGCGCCGGGGTGACCGATCCGGTCAGCGGCTTTTTCATGGTCAAGCGCCCGGTGTTCGACGAAGCGGCGTCCCAGCTGTCGGATCAGGGGTTCAAGATCCTGTTCGACCTCATCGCCACCCGCGGCCCGGGAACGCGCATCCTTGAGCTGCCGTACCGCTTTTCCGCCCGCCAGGCCGGGGAAAGCAAGCTCGACGCCATGGCGGTCAGCGACTATCTCGGCCTGATCGTCTCGCGCCTGAGCGGCAATCTC
>DASXMK010000165.1:0-6438 GCA_036495705.1 Caulobacteraceae bacterium
AGGCTCCGATCGGCGGATTGAGCCAAGGCTGGGTGGATTTCCGTCATCCCGACCGATCCCGCCCATAGAAGCTGAGCGTTTTATTTCCCCTGACACAGGATGTCGCCAGCAGGCCTGCATGGCAAGTGCCGGAAACCTCAGCGTTTGGCCTCGATCGTGCCGCGGGGCCAGCGAGCGGTGACGATGGCGCCCCGCCGCCGGCCATTGCGAAACGCCACGGTGGCCTCGGTTCTTTCCAGCAGGGTCTTGGCGATGAAGAAGCCCAGCCCCATGCCGACATGGCCGGTGCGCGAACCCTCCGCCCCCGGACGGGTGGTGACATAGGGATCTCCCAGGCGATCGAGAATTTCCGAGGCGAAGCCGGGACCGTCGTCATTGACCTCTATAGTGATGTATTTGTTGTCATACCTGCCCAGGACAACGATTTCGGACTTGGCGAAATCGAAAGCATTTTCCACGAAGCAGCTAATGGCGTGAAAGATCTCCGTGCGGCGCAAGATCTCCGGCGCCGCCGATTGTGATTGCCCGCTAAGGCGCGCCTCGACGCGCACTACAGGATCGCCGTCATAAGGGGCGACGATCTCATCCAGGAATTGTTCGAGGCTTACGGGTTGCGGCGCGTCGATGGTTTCAGGCGCGTCGGTGAGCCGCCTGAGGATGCCGCGGCATCTCTGGGCTTCATCCATCAGTAGCCACGCATCTTCCCGGAGCGGCCCCTCCGGGGTCTCGCGGGCCAACTCCTTGGCCACCACCGAGATCGTGGTCAAAGGGGTGCCGAGCTCGTGCGCGGCCGCCGCGGCCAGTGCCCCCAGCGCGGACACGCGCTGCTCGCGCGCCAGTACCGTTTCGGTGACGTGCAGCGCCAGCTCCATCCGAGAGGCGCGACTGGCCGACCAGAAGGCGAAGCCGCCGGTGACGCCAATACCCACCATCAGGGCCACGGCGCAGCCTTCGCGGTAGAGCAAGGGCAGTCTGAGCGGCTGGGGTCCGCCCCACGGCAACGGCATGCCGCCGAAGGCCAGGGTGATGGCGAGCATGGCCGCGATAACACCGATGGCGATCGCCCATCGTGTCGGCAAGGTGGCGAACGCCACCGTCACCGGGATGATCATGAGCACGCAGAAGGGATTGGTCACGCCGCCGGTGAACAGCAGCAAACCGGCGATCTGGGCGATATCGAACACCAGCTGACCGCCCGCCTCCCAGGTCTTGGCAAGACGCCGGCTGGCGGGGGAGATCATAAGCAACAGGTTGAACAGGGCGCTGACGCCGACGATGATTGAGCAGGGCAGGTAAGGGAGCGGAAAGCGCAGCACGGCGCCGACGAATACGATGGCCCCCGCCTGGCCAACGACGCCCAGAAGTCGCAAGACGATCAGGGTGCGGGTCTTGATGCGTCCGACACCGAGCCCGGGAACTTGCGCAGGCTCTTCACCCAGAGTAACCGCCGGCGAGCCGCGGGCGTGGAAGGTTGGCCCGCTGGTGGGTCGCAGCCCTTCCACAGATTCGGCCGTCGTGGTCGCCATGCCGCGAGGAGTCCCAGGTCTTTCAGCAGAGGCGACTTAAAGTGAGTCCGCACCCCCGGTGAGAGTGAACAAGTCTATCATAGCGCTTGGGACCGTGGCGATTCTGGCGCTCGCCGCCATTTTCGCCTGGCGAAGCCAGGTCCCGCCCGCGCCGGCCCCATCGGCCATCGGCGGACCCTTCCAGCTGATCGCCGACAACGGCGCGCGGGTGGATCAGCGCATTCTCACGGGCAAGTGGAGCGCGGTCTATTTCGGCTACAGTTTCTGCCCGGACGTCTGCCCCACCACCCTGGCCGCTTTGGCTCAGGCGATCGCCCAGTTGGGTCCAAAGGCGAAGGCCTTGCAGGTGGTGTTCATCACCGTCGATCCAGAGCGCGACACCCCGGCCCAATTGCGCGCCTACCTGGCCAGCCCATCCTTTCCCAAAGGCGCGATCGGCCTTACCGGGTCAGAGGCCGAGATCAAGGCCGTGGCCGGCGCCTATCACGTCTACTACAGCCGCCATCAGGAGGCTTCCGGGCCTTACAGCGTCGACCACACTTCGATCATCTATCTGATGGACCCCACGGGCCGATTCGTCCGTCCGCTCGCCACGGGGACACCGGCGGACATGGCCCGGCAGATTGCGGAGGCGATGTCCGGGCGTTGAGCCTCTTCGTCGACGCCGTGGCCGACTGGACTTCGATGGCGAACCCCGACCATATTGCCGCACGTCGTTGTTGAGGGAGTCCATGCTCTACGCGCTTCATGAGACGGCTTACCGAACCGCCGCTCCGTTGCGCGTCGCAGCCGAGTTGGCGCGTGATTTCTGGCGCTCGCCGTTCAACCCGGCGGCGGCCTCGGATCTGGGGCGCACCCTGTCCGCGTCGGCGGACCTCACCGCCAGCCTGACGCGCCGCTACTTCCGGCCGCAATGGAACGTGGACTCGGTCAATGTGAATGGCCGCGCGGTGGCTGTGAGCCGGGAGACCGTATGGCGCTCGCCCTGGGTGAAGCTGCGCCGTTTCCATCGCGACCCTGACGGCTTGCGGCGCGCTGGAGCGCCCAGCGAGTCTCCGGCGGTGCTGATTGCGGCGCCGCTTTCGGGCCACTTCGCAACCTTGCTGCGCGGCACCGTCCAGACGTTCCTCACCGACCACGACGTCTACGTGACCGACTGGTCCAATGCCCGTGACGTGCCAATTTTCGAAGGCCGTTTCGACTTTCACGACTACATCGACGCGATCATCGACATGTTGGGCGAGATCGGCCGACGGACCCACGTCGTGGCCGTCTGTCAACCGGGTCCCCCGGCCCTGGCGGCGTCGGCGCTGATGGCCGAAAGCGGCGATCCCTTGCGCCCAGCCAGCCTGACCTTGATGGGCTCTCCGATTGACGCTCGCCTGTCCCCCACTGCAACCAACCAGCTGGCCGAGTCTCGCCCCTTCACATGGTTTCAATCGCGCATGATCTACACGGTGCCGCCGCCCTATGCAGGGGCTTTGCGGCGCGTCTATCCGGGCTTTGTCCAACTCTACAGTTTCCTGTCGATGAACGTTGAGGCCCACCAGAGCGCGCATTGGCGCTACTTCGGCCACTTGGTGCGCGGCGACGGCGACTCGGCCGAGAAGCACCGGGAGTTCTATGACGAGTACCTGTCGGTGCTGGATCTGTCCGAAGAGTTCTACCTGCAGACGGTCGACGAGGTGTTCCAGCGGCACCTGCTGCCCAAGGGCGAGATGGTCCATCGCGGTCGGCGGGTGGCCCCCAAAGCCATGACGGACATTGGCCTCATGACCGTCGAAGGCGAGCGGGACGACATTTCCGGGGTTGGTCAGACGCAGGCCGCGCATGGACTGTGCGCCAATATCCCCGGCGCAATGCACGAACTCCATGTGCAGCCTGGCGTCGGCCACTACGGGGTATTCAATGGCCGCCGTTTCGTTGAGGAGATCTATCCCCGGGTGCGCCAGTTCATCGCCAAGCGGGAGGCCGCGTTGTGAATTTTGTGACGCGCCGGAGAGTCGGACCGGCGGCCACTTCCAGCATGACAGACGGCGGACAGTTCGACCTTGAAGGCATCGGCCTGCGTCTGAGAGTCAATCCCAGAGCGCGACGCATTTCCTTGCGCATCGATGCTCGCACCGGCGAAGCGGTGGCCACCGCCCCATCGGCGCGCCGCCTGGGGGACGCGGTCGCGTTTGCACGGGCCAGGCGCGAGTGGCTCGCCGACCGGCTGGCCATCCGGGCCAAGGCTCCGCGGCTGGAGACGACGGACATCATCAGGCTGTTTGGGGTCAGCCACTGCCTCCGACCCGATGGGCGCCGACCGCGCCTCGGCCCGGGTGTGATCGCCGGCTGTGGCGACGGTGTTGTCGACCCGCAATTGGTGATCCGCGCCGTCCGCACGGCAGCCCTGGAAGTCTTCTGCGCCCGGGCGGCGGCCCACTGCGCCCGGTTGCGGACGCCGCGGCCCAAGGTTTCGCTCTCCAACGCCCACGCACGCTGGGGATCGTGCACAACCGGCGGGCACGGGCGCGCAGCCTCTGTACGGCTCTCCTGGCGCCTCGCGCTCGCGCCGTTCGAGGTGGCGGACTACGTGGTTGCGCACGAGTGCGCCCACCTGTTGGAGCAGAATCACGGTCCACGATTCTGGGCTCTGGTCCGCGACCTGGTGGGCGATCCTTCTCCGCATCGTGTCTATCTGAGGCGGGAGGGTCCGAAGCTGCATGGTTTTGGGCGCGCCACAGCCGCTTAGCCGCTCGTCGATTGGGGGATCTATGGAAGCGGCGCTGCTCGTCGAAGGTGTGACAAAGCGCTACGGCGCGTTCGCCGCTGTCGATGACCTGAGCTTTACCGTTCGGCCGGGGGCGATCCTGGGGTTCCTCGGGCCGAATGGCGCCGGCAAGACCACAACCGTGCGCATCATCCTGGGGTTGGTGAGTCCAAGCGCCGGCCGGGTCACGGTCCTGGGCCACTCCGACCCGGCTCAGGTGCGCAACCGGATCGGGTTTCTTCCCGAAGAGCGGGGCCTCTACAGGCGCATGACACCCGTGCGGGCCATCGCTTTCCTGGCCAGCCTCAAGGGCATGTCCACCGCCGAAGGCAAACGTCGCGCCAGCGAGCTGTTGGTGGCGCAGGGCATGGGCGAGGTGTTGAAGCGTCCGATCAGATCGCTCAGCAAGGGCATGGCGCAGAAGGTCCAGATCCTTTCGACCTTGGCCCACGACCCGGACCTGCTCATTCTCGATGAGCCCTTCTCGGGCCTGGACCCGGCCAATCAGCAGGCGCTCGAAGACCTGATCCGCGGCGTCGCCCGGCGCGGAGCGACGGTGATTTTCTCCACTCATGTGATGCAGCACGCTGAGAGATTGTGCGACCAGGTTGTGCTCATGGCCAATGGTCGCAAGGTCTTCGACGGAACCGTCGAGGCGGCGCGGCAGGCGGCGCCGAGGACACTACTGCTTGAAGGTCGCTTCGAGCCCTCGGCGCTGGCGGACCTGCCGGGATTGGCCGATCTGGCCGTCGAATCGATCGAGGCTGACACCGTGCGCGTCAGCGCGGCCCTGAAACGCGGAGCATCGGCCCAGGAGGCCTTGCGCGTGGCCTTTGCCAAGGGGCTGGACATCTTGCGGTTCGAGCTGCGGGAGCCGCATCTGCATGACGCCTTCCTGGTCCTTACCAGTGGTGAAACCCCGTGATCAGGCTCCTGAGAATCGCCCGGCGCGAATACCTGGCCTATGTGCGCACCCCAGGCTTCTGGCTGTCCCTGCTGCTGTTGCCGGTCGGGCTCTCGACGATCGCCATCGCCCCCCTGGCTATGAAGCGATCCTCGCCCACGCCGCGGCTCGCGGTCGTCGACTTCACCGGCGAGGGAATGACCGCCGTGGTCAAGCGGGCCCTTGGGTCTCCCGCTCCTGGCGAAGCGCCGCAGGCGATTCTCGTTCCGCTTCCGGGCGGCCTGGCCAAGAGCCCGACGGACGCCGAACGCCGTCTTGCACCCTTCCTGCAGGGCGATGTGACCCTGCCCGGCGGTGGGCGCCTGGAAGCGGGTGCCGTCGTTCGCCCGCAAGGGGACACCGTCGCCATCGATTTCTGGAGCCGGAACATCATTGGCGGCGGGCTCGAACAGGGCGTCGTCGATGCCGTCACGGGCGCAGCCAAACAGTCCAGGTTGCGGGCGCTGGGCGTAAACGCCGCGGCTCTCCAGCGGGTCGAGGCCCTGGCCCCGGTGGTGTCATTCTATTCACCCAAGGCGGCCGCCGGCAAAGTGGCCCTGGAGGACCGGCTGCCGGCCCTGGCCGGCTTGGCCATGGGCCTGCTGTTATGGATGGTGGTGCTGACCGGCGCGGGCATGCTGCTCAACAGCGTGATGGAGGAAAAGACCAGCCGCATCATTGAGGTGCTGCTCTCCTCGGCCTCGGTGCCCGAGATCATGGGCGGCAAGATATTGGGCGTCGCCGCGGTGACGGGCACCATTCTGGCCTTTTGGATGTCGATCGCGGGTGGGGTGATTGTCCTTCGCTCGCCGACCCTTGCGTCCGATGTCTTGAGCGTATTCCTCACCCACGGTCGGTGGGCCTATTTCGCGCTCTATTTCGCCGGCGGCTATCTGATGTTCGCCACCCTTTATGTGACCATCGGGGCGTTTTGCGAGACGGCGCGTGAGGCGCAGACCCTGCTTGGGCCGATGATGATCCTGATGTCCATCCCTCCCCTCTTTATGAGTCAGGCGATCGCTCATCCGGACGCGCCGTTGCTGAGGTCGCTGAGCTGGATACCGCTGTTCACCCCCTTCATGATGGCGGCGCGAGCGGCCAGCGATCCGCCGGCCTGGGAAGTGACCGCCACGGCGGCGCTCATGTTCGGGGTGACGGCGTTGGAGCTGTGGGTGGCCGTGCCGGCCTTCAAGTCCGGCGCGTTGGCCACGGGG